>CAITCX010000406.1 GCA_903890885.1 uncultured Dehalococcoidia bacterium | reverse complement strand
GCGGCCTTGCTGGAAGCCATGGAGGAGAGACAGGTGACCATCGAAGGCGAGACCCATGCGCTGACGGCACCATTTTTTGTTCTTGCCACTCAGAATCCTATTGAACAGGAAGGAACCTATCCGCTGCCTGAAGCTCAACTCGATCGCTTTGTGATGAAGCTTTCCACTGGCTATGCGTCTTCCGTTGAAGAAGAAAGCTTGATTTTAAAAAGGCGTATTGCCTGGCATAAAGATGATCCCAGCGAGGAAGTTCAACCCGTTTTAGAGATTGCGCAGTTTCTAAATTTGCAGAATACAGTAGAAAATGACATCTACATTGATCAGTCCATTCTTGATTACGTTAGTAAGATTATCCGTGAGACCCGGGGACACCCCCAGGTCCAGATCGGTTCCAGTCCGCGCGGCGGGTTGGCTTTGTTAAAGCTTTCTCGAGCCATGGCTTTGATTAATGGTCGTGACTTTGTGATTCCGGACGATATTAAAGTGTTTGTGCATGATGCCCTGGCTCATCGTATTATTCTCAATCTGGAAGAGACCCTGGAAGGAGTAAGTCCGGGTAATATTATCAGTGAAATAGTCGAGAGTATTCCGTCTCCGACTGAGTTTTATCCTCGCTAAAGCTATGTTGACTCAGCGTACTGTTAAATTGATTATCCTCTTTTGCGGCTCATTGATCACGGGCTTGATATTTGGCAATCTCATTGTGATTATTATGAGCCTCTTGCCTTTATGTCTGTTGGCAGTTGCTCTTGTTGTCAACCCACCGGGTCAATTTAATCTGGACACTCATCAGTCCATTAAACGCGCCTGGGTTGGTGACAATATCGAGATTAAATATGAAATTACCTCGAAACACGGGATAGGTTATTTTACAGTATTTCAAGATATCGCACCCCATTTTTCCCTGGTAGAAGGGAACAACTTTCGAATCTTCTGGAAGAGTTGGAAAACTCAGACCTTCGTATTCAGTTATAAAATATGCTGCACCAAAAGGGGCTTGTATAAGATTCAGCCGCTCAAGTGGGAAGCCAGTCATCCGCTTAATCTTAAAAAAGCGAACCATGGTACCCTGGGAGAAGAGTATGATTTGACCGTAAGCCCCAGAATATTTAACGTCAAGAGAATACGCGGTATTCCCGGTATAGCCGCTTCTCCCTTTCCGGTTTTAGATATAGCCAGGTTGGGAGTAGCCACAACTGATTTTAGGGAAATTCGTAACTACGTGTATGGCGACCCTGTTAAAAACATCAACTGGAAAGCCACTGCTCGCAATTCCAGTCCGCAATCCTGGCCGCTGGTCAATGAATATGAAGTTGAAGGTAAAAAGGCCGTCTGGTTGTTTTTAGATGCTTCCGGGATACTGGAGGTCGGTACCGATATTGAAAATGCTTTCGAATATTGCCTGGAAGCGGCTAATAGCATTTTGTATTTTTTCTTGGATCGCGGTTATCGCGTAGGTATGTATGTTTTTAATAATAACGATCAACTTTACTATCCGGATACTGGAAAGAAGCAATTTATTAAGATATCCCGGCAGTTAATAGGTTTGAAGGCTGAAAGGAAATACGACGAGTTTCCTGTTGCAGTGGAAAAATGCCGGAGTTACATATTAGGTTACAATCCTCTTTGCGTTATCGTGACTGGACTGGATAATCGCCATGGCGATAGTATTATCAAGGGTACCAGAAAACCCAAAGTCTTACGGGGACGACAGAGACGTAAACT
>CAITCX010000405.1 GCA_903890885.1 uncultured Dehalococcoidia bacterium | reverse complement strand
CTAGCAGAAAAACCCCGCCGCCAATCCATATCCAGCTTACCAGCGGGCTTATCATCACTTTAAAGTCAGCGGTCTCACCTGAAGCGCTCCAACCCTGCAAAATAACATAAAGATCTTCAATCAGGGTTGAGCGTATCCCTACTTCGGTTACAGACTGTTCCTGGCTCTTCTGGAAATATTTTTCAGTTTTAATTTTACCTGCCAGCACTCCGGATTTATTCATAGAAAGATTAGCGATCACTATGTCTTTATCTGGAGTTGCCTGAGAATCCAGGCCTGCATAAGTTAATGTATACTGGTTGAGGCTCAGGGAGTCTCCAATCTTGAGGGTTTCTTCTTTTTCAACGCTGTAAAAAGATGATCCGATTACTCCTACGGCTATTAACACAATTCCAGCGTGAACAATATACCCGCCATAACCTTGAGAATTTGACCAGATCAGAGTCGCCCAGGTTTTAACATTAGAATATCCCAGCACTCTATCACGGACCTTGGCCTCGCTGATAAACTCGCTGATAATACTGGAGAATACAAAGGCACATATAAAAAAGGCTAATAGGGCACCCGGAGCTTTTATCACTGTTGCGAAGAGTATCACGGCTATCACAATAGAGACCATTAATGGCCACAGGATATTCTTTAACAACGTTATAAGCGAGGCGTTTTTCCAGCGAATTACAGTACAAATGCCCGCGAGAAGTATAATGGCCAGAAAAAGCGGACCATTGACTGCATTGAAAAACGAGGCATTTAAACTTACTTTTACTCCGCTTACAGCTTCGGAAATAGCCGGAAAAACAGTACCTGTTAAAATAACCAGCGTGGTTCCGACCAGAAGAAGATTATTTAGGAAGAAGGTACTTTCTTTAGAGACAAGTTGTTCGCTTCCGCTGCTTTTAAGTTCATTGTAACGATAGAACAGCAGCCCCAGGGAGCCGAAGAACGCCAGAGCTATGAACAGAATAAAATAGGGCGCCATACCAGTATCATTGAAAGTATGAACAGATGAAAGCATTCCGCTGCGTGTAAGAAAAGTGCCAAATATTACCAAACAAAAGGTCAGGAACATCAATAACAAAGTCCAAACTTTAAAGATGCCTTTCCGTCTCTGAATGATGGATGAATGAAGAACAGCAGTAGCGATTAGCCAGGGCATAAGCCCGGCGTTTTCAACCGGGTCCCAGACCCAGTAACCGCCCCACCCAAGTTCTACGTAAGCCCACCACATTCCGATGATGTTGCCAATGCCAAGAAGAAGCCAGGAAAACAAAATCCATTTACGCATGGCAAGCAGCCACTCATTGCCCTTCTTGCCCAGTATCAAAGCAGACACTGCAAAGGCAAAGGGCACCGTAAACCCTACGTAACCAGCCAGCAAAGCCGGCGGATGAAAGACCATTCCCAGGTTTTGCAGCATCGGGTTTAGACCTGAACCATCTGCGGGAATTTGCAGGTTCTGAGTAAAGGGATTCATTACTGCAACCAGTAAAAGCAAGAAAAACGCTTCAGTCACCATCAGAACCACTGCAGCCCAGGGTACCAGCTCGCGTTCTTTGCCCCTCCTGGTCAGAATCACTATCAAAGAAAATACAGAGAGAAGCCAGGCCCAAAAAAGCAGCGAACCGGAATTACCTGCCCACAAGGCGCTTAAAAGAAAGAAGGGGGAGGTATTCAAACTGGTATAGGAAGAGACGTATTCCAGCTCAAAGTTGTGGGTAAAGATACCGTAACTCAAAACTAGGACAGAAACAGAAACAAGGATAGCTACAAAAACAAGGCTATTGTGAGCCCTCTGGAACAGGTGGGCAGATGGTTTTTTGGCAACTAAACTGAAACTTATTGCCGAATAAATCGCTGCGGCAAACGCGATTATAATAGAAATATATCCCAACGTTCCCATGCGTTCAACATCCTGAAATGACAATTTTTATTCTTTTGGCACATACTTGGAAGGGCATTTTACAATAATTTGCTGTGCTTTAAAAGTATCTTTGTCGGAAAACTTCCCTTCGACAACTGCTTCATTCCCCTCCTTGAAGGCATCCGGAACAGCTCCCTGGTAGGTAATATTTACCCTTTTTGTTGGATCAACCAGATCTGCCAGAATAAAAACTATGGTATTACCCGATTTTTCCCTGACAATGGAACCTTCTATTACTTTCCCGGCTACCCGGATGTTCTGGTTGCCCAGGTTGCTTTGCGTAGTCAAAACTTCACTCACGGTGTAATAGTAAGTTGCAGCGCCTTTGAAGGATATGAAGCTGAGGATCCCGATGGCAGCCAGGATTATTATTCCACCAATAATAAGTTTTTTTTGTTTAAGCACTATTCTCTTTACAGCCTGATCTTTTTATAAATAAATTTAGCAATTTTTATAATGTTTTACGGTAGCCTCAATAAAAGTGTTTATAGCTAAGAACATGATATATACCTCTTGTACTATTTGCAAGATATGGAACCCTGCGACCAGGAAACAGGAGTTTTTTATTAAAATCGGCAAGCAAATTAACCAGTTATAATCTTGCTGTTCCGCTTGGGAAAGATAGACGTATCGCCTGGTCACTTTGGGTTTATCAATTTAATCAAATGCTGATATTGCCATTCTCGTTCCCTGGTTACAGCAGCAGCATATTCAGGAGAGTGAGTGGCTCTATGTACGGCCTGTAGAGAATAAATTGCAGCACCCATTGAATGATTAAGGACATGCGCGGTCGCCACAGCTTGTCCCGCGGCACGGGCAGCAGAGCGAGCCGCATTATCCTTTCCTGTCTCGCGGGCTGCAGCATGAGACGCCAGAGCAGCCTTGCGTATCACAACCATCTTGAAAATGCCCGTATTTATCCATATTTGCAGTGTTTCGAGTGCCTTTCGCGGACGGCAATCTTCAGGATATTCTTGCTCAAAATACGGCAGCACTCGCTTGGCGCAATCAATAGCCCACATTGCCAGTGTTTTTTTATCAGTTATTCTCACGAGCTCTGCAATTCTCTGGTCCTGGTATTGTGTAAGTGTAAATCTGCTATTTTTCATAGACTCACGTTCCTGGCTAGATTATCAATCTTACCGCTGGATTAAGATATTCTTGAAACTACCTTAATATATATGTCTCCAGTCTGTCCTGCAAACAGGCAAACTGAAGGATACAAAAAGATTAAATCTTTTATATACTGAATACAATACTATCAGGCAGGAAATCCGGACAAACTGCCCAAAGATGGTTAAGTATAGCCAGCGTTTCTTTTTACTCCGAAGCACAATTTATTAACAGGTTTTTAACATTTGTATGATAGAGTCTATTCTCAATTGAGATCATGGCAGAAGCATAATAATGAGTAAATAAAAAAAGGGAAATCAAATTGAGGAAACTATTTTCAGCACTGGTAGGAAACCTCGTAATTACCGCTATGCTAACTGGATGTACAGGGATTTCTACCACTTCTGCAATAACACCCCTTTCACCAGCTTCAACATCAACTGCACTTCCGGCATCAACCTCTGCAGTTCCTTCGACCTCTGCAGCGCCTTCGATATCAGTGCCCTCAGCGCCTGGAACGCAGCCAGCGCGGGAAACACAACCGACACAGAGAGTACAGCCAGTGCAGGATACCCCACGAACCCAGGGCAACAATAGCGCAGAAAGGAATAACGACACCTCTACTGCAAAAGACACCACAGCAGCAACCGCTAGCCCGACGACCGCTGCTCCGACAACCGCTGTCTCAGTAACCGCTTCTCCCGCAGCCGTTTCTTCAACCGCCTTGAACAGCCAGGCTTTCCCGGGAAATGTGTTGTTGGGTAAGCCCACCAATAACTCCATAACCTTGAGCTTGCTGGCTCCGGTTGCAGCTGAACTGTTTATTCAATATGGAGAAAAAACCAATCAGTACAACTCCCAGACCAGTATTTCCACCTTGCAAAAAGACCAGCCGCTGGTCATCCAGCTTACCGGACTGAATAAAGACACGCAATATTACTATCGAATCTGTCATAAGGCCGCCACCGAGGCCAGCTTTAATGCCGGCACAGAAGGTACTTTCGTAACCCAGCGCGTGCCCGGCGAAAGTTTTGTCTTTACCGTGGATGCCGACCCTCATTGGGATGATAACACCGATCCGGCCAAGGTAAAACTGGTTTTCCAGAATATTTTAAATGAGCATCCGGATTTCAACATAGACATGGGAGACACATTCATGACCCAAAAGTTGGCTCCCAAAAGCTACCAGGAGACAGCCGGTATTTATGCGAACAGGAGGAGTTATTTCAGCATTTTCGGAGGCTCTGTCCCCCTGTATATGGTATTGGGTAACCATGACGGCAGGCAAACCTGGGATAAAGAAGCTCGCGATGTGTACTTTACGAATCCATCTCCTGACAATTTTTATAGCGGCAGCGGCAGCCGCAACTACTACTCCTGGGAGTGGGGTGATTCACTTTTCGTCG
>CAITCX010000404.1 GCA_903890885.1 uncultured Dehalococcoidia bacterium | reverse complement strand
CGATATGATTTATGCGCTCCACAGTCTTAATATCTAAACCGCGGGCAAAACTTTGATAGGCCAGCGTAGAATCGGCAAACCTATCGCAAATTACATTTTTTTGTTCTTTCAGAGCCGGTAAAATCACATCTGTTACAAGTTGACTGCGTGAAGCATTGAAAAGTAATAGCTCACTGAGTGAAGAAACCGGAATTTCGCAAGACTTTTTTAACAAAAAGCGGATTTTTTCTCCCAGCGGAGACCCGCCGGGTTCACGAATTAAAAGAGCAGGTAATCCCAAATATTCCAATTTACGGTACAGACTTTTTGACTGGAGACTTTTACCACATCCTTCACCGCCCTCAAAGGTAATAAAAAGAGCCATGACTAGCCTTTCATTCCACGCCGGTAAATACGGACATGACGGTCAATCTCCTTGCCTGTACTGTCTGAAAAGAGATTGTTCTGTTCTGCCACCAGGTGCTGCAAGCGGCGGATATAAGCGCCCTGCGGTCTCAATTCCACCAGCGGGTCGCCTTTCATAACCTGGTTAATAGCAGTCTGGGCCTCTTGCATGGCATCGCTGACCGGATCTTTCCTGGGTTCAGTAGTATAAATGGAATTTAAAAGCTGACGGATCTGATTAGGAGTGTTGCTTTTCAAAACATAAATAGGGATATTGGCCGCTTCGGCATCCAGTATTTTCTGAGTACGGTTGCGGTAATAAGCCTTGGATGTGATAAAAATAGTGGACGTATTGGCATTATTAACAATATCTAATACCAGGTGCATTTCTTTGGCTATCTGTTCCAGCCGGCCCTTGTTAACACCGAAGAGATAAAGCCGTGGTTTTTTCTCTTCTTTAACCTTCTTGGCTTTAGATGCGGTTTTTGTTTCCAGACCTGGAGGCGTTTCTTTGGCCGTCTGGACATCCCCATTTTCATCCGTCCAGCGGATCTCGGTATCTAATGGCTGGCCGCGCAATATGGTATCTACAGCTGCAGCCACGTCAGCGTGAATGGCCACTTTATCACGCTCCTGAATTTCTACCACGATGCTGAAAGTGGGCGGCGACATGCGTTCCAGGATGGACTTTTGCGTGCCGCGCCTCTTAGCTTCTTCATCGCTGAGAGTAACAGTCTGGATGCCCCCAATAAGATCGGATAACGTCGGATTAACGATTAAATTCTCCAGAGTATTGCCGTGAGCAGTGCCTATCAATTGCACGCCACGCTCGGCGATGGTGCGAGCTGCCCTGGCTTCCAGTTCAGTACCTATTTCGTCTATCACAATTACCTGCGGCATGTGATTTTCCACAGCTTCAATCATGACAGCGTGCTGCAAAGATGGAGTTGTCACCTGCATACGGCGGGCGCGCCCGATACCGGGATGAGGAATATCGCCGTCTCCAGCTATTTCATTGGAGGTATCTACAATCACTACTCTTTTTCTAATATCGTCTGCCAGCACCCGGGCTATTTCTCTGAGCATGGTGGTCTTGCCAACACCGGGACGGCCCATCAGTAAAACGCTATTTCCAGATTCCACCAGGTCCTGGATGATTTTGATAGTCCCATAAATAGCGCGTCCTACCCGGCAGGTTAAACCTATAACAGTGCCTTTGCGATTGCGAATGGCTGAAATCCGGTGCAGGGTACGTTCTATGCCAGCGCGGTTATCTTCACCGAAAGTGCTGACACGGTGAATTACATATTCCAGGTCAAGTTCGGAGATATCCTGAGGAATAATAGTGATTTCACGACTGAAAAAGCGGGCTTCCGGCGCACGTCCCAGGTCAAAAATCACTTCGACCAGCTCACTGATATCCGGTTGAGCGTTCAGCGGCTGACGAATATGCTCCGGCAGAATATCCAGCAAGGCATTCAGGTCATCGGTTATTACCTTCTGCAAAATACCCTCCGCTGCCTACCAGCCCCTTTTAGCCAGGAGCTCATCAGCCGGGATCTGTTTGATATCTTTACCGGGCATGGCTTCCCCCAGCCCCTTGGAGACTTCGGCAATGATTTTGTAGTCATTATAATGGGTTGTGGCTTTTACAATAGCCTTAGCACGAGGAGACGGATCGCTGGACTTGAAAATACCGGAACCCACGAAAACACCTTCGGCTCCTAGTTGCATCATCAGAGCTGCATCCGCCGGGGTGGCGATACCGCCAGCTGCAAAATTGACAACGGGCAATTTGCCGGTGTCATGGATTTCCTGAACCAGATTGAAGGGCGCCCCTATTTCTTTAGCAAAAGACATCAATTCTTCCTGCGGCATGTTAACCAGCTTGCGGATAGCGTCCTGTATAGTGCGCATGTGCCTGACCGCTTCCACGATATTGCCGGTACCTGCTTCACCCTTGGTGCGGATCATAGCGGCACCTTCACCGATACGGCGCAGAGCCTCACCCAGATCGCGGCAGCCGCAAACAAAAGGCACGGTGAAGTCATGCTTCCAAACATGGTAACTTTCATCTGCCGGTGTCAAGACTTCTGATTCATCAATATAATCTACGCCCAGGGCTTCTAGGGCGCGGGCTTCTACGAAATGCCCAATCCGGCACTTGGCCATCACGGGGATAGAAACCACCTTCATGATGTTTTCCACTACAGTCAGATCAGCCATGCGGGCCACACCACCAGCCGCACGGATATCCGCAGGTACTCTTTCTAAAGCCATAACGGCACAGGCCCCGGCCTCTTCGGCTATTCGGGCATGCTCTGCAGTAACCACATCCATAATCACGCCGCCCTTTAGCATCTGAGCCAGACCGGTTTTAACCTTCCACGTCCCACTTTCCATAAAAACCCAATCCTCATTCAATATTCAGAATTTCATCTTTCCAGAATTAATTCTACTATGGTTGAGGGGGTTTATCAACACAAACAGGTCTGGTTAACAACTTCCGTCAAAGCGTGTAAAATAAAGCTGCCGCGATTGGGAAAGGTAACTTTCTTAGATAAAACGGAGACTATAATTATGATATTACGTAAGACACTACAAAACTTTTTCAATATTCATGAAGTCGCCTGGGAGATCTTTATGATTGTATTAGCCGTATTATTTGTCATCACTGGTTTTTTACCGGACTGGATAAATCTATCGGAGTCAAATCTAGAAACCCTGATGATCGCGGATTGGACAATCACCAGCTTCTTTGTTCTTGAATATGCGGTGCGCATCGGCATCTCCCCATCTAAAAAAGACTACCTAAAAGACCACT
>CAITCX010000403.1 GCA_903890885.1 uncultured Dehalococcoidia bacterium | reverse complement strand
CATGAATACGCCGGGCCCAGGGTAGCCGGGTTGCTTCATTTTTCAACTACAGCTTTACGTTCTATTTCCGGGATTATCTTAGCAGTCACGGCAATTAGCCTGCTTAGTTTACCGGACAAGGGCACTTTCTGGTATAACCTCTTTCACGGTTATGGAACTGATGTTAATGGAATTCTCCAGGTTGGACGCAGTTCTTTTCTATTTGCCTCTTTGTTTATCTCTTTACTGGTAATTCCTTTAATTGCCAAAGCTACCCAGGAAGGGCTCAGCTCTCTGCCTGTAGAAATCAAAGAAGGTTCTCTAGCAGTGGGGGCCTCGAAAGAACATACACTTTTCCACGTCCAACTTCCCTGGTCAACGCCCAATATTGTTACTGGGTTGATGCTGGGATGCGCCGAAGCAGCCGGGGCTCTAACGATATTTTTTTTGATTGCAGGGACCGGTCAATTTGGAACCGGGCCTTTGAATGAGACTACTTCCCTGGCCTATTTAATTTTTGATTGCCGGTTTGGACCTGTGATGGGTGATCCTATACAGGATATGAAAACCTATCAGTACACTGCCGCCCTGGTTTTATTGGTTATAACACTGGGTTTGACGGTAGCTGCGATGATCATGAAAAAGAATTTAGCAAAAAGGTATAAGGGAGCATAAAAATGCAAACTCGCGTAAGCGAATCAGTAAAACCGATTACACCTGAAGAGTTCATCCCTGGCGGCATTGAAATCAAGAACCTGGAGGTCTCCTATGGTAAAAATGCCGTTATCAAAGGTATTGATATAGTTTTTCCGCCGGGAAAGGTTACAGCAATCATAGGGCCATCAGGGTGCGGCAAGACCACCCTGCTGCGCTGTTTAAACCGGTTGAGCGAATTAACTCCCGGTTGCAGAGTAAAGGGTCAAATTCTTTTAGACGGTGAAAATATCTTAAACATGGACCCTATGCTGCTGCGCAGAAAAGTAGGTATGGTATTCCAGAGAGCCAATCCTTTCCCAAAATCCATAAAGGAAAATATTCTTTATGGGGTGAAAGCCATAAAGCTTAAATGCGACCATGACTCTACAGTCAGGACTTGCCTGGAGAAAGCCGCTTTATGGGAAGAAGTACGCCGAAGGTTGAACGAAAGCGCTTTTGCTCTGTCAATCGGGCAGCAGCAGAGACTGTGTATCGCCCGTACCCTGGCTATATCTCCGGAAGTTATCCTGCTGGATGAGCCGGCTGCTGCATTAGACCCGGTATCCACCGGTATTTTGGAGGAAAGTATACTAGCCATGAAAGGTGAGTATACCCAAATAATTGTGACTCATAACATGAATGAAGCTAAAAAAATCTCGGATTATATAGCTTTTCTTTACAATGGAAAACTACTGGAGTTTGGTGAAACCGAGAAGATCTTCGACAGTCCAGAACAGGAAATGACTCAACAATACATCTCGGGAAAGGTCTATTAATTTATTTAAAGGAATTGTCGAAAAAGGGAATAGGAGGAAAATATTGGTTACCGAGGAATCAAGAAACAAAGTCGGTAAACATGACGGCATAAGCGTTTGGTGGATCGCGATTACAGCGTTGATTTCAGTCCTAATTTGCTCGGTTATAAGTTGGGTATTAATAAATAATATGACGGCCGCCAAATCCGACTACATCCAGGGATCCACTAAGGTTGATAACACTTTGATTCACATCCAGGATGCGAACGAAGCTCTTAATATTTATGACGGTTATCAGGACACTAAAGTACAAGAAATGTATGATAGTACACAGGTCAAAGTGGAAGACATTGAAGGCAGAACAACAGCTAATGAGGTCCAAATAGGCACCAAGGCTGCCATTGCAGATTTGAATTCGTTAAAAATTACAGTTGATGGCAAAGCGAGCACGATGGACGTTAATGCGCTTAAAGCCGAGGTTTATGGCAAGGCGAATACGGCTGATCTTAATACCCTCAAAAATACGGTCGATACCAAGGCCAACATAGATGATGTTAATACCCTTATAACAACTGTCAACACCAAAGCTAATAGCACGGACCTTGATACGTTAAAAGCAACAGTGGATACCAAGGCAAACTATAGTGACCTGCAGGTAATAAGCGCCACCTCAAACAACATAACTATTGTGGTTCCGTCAGGCATCATTGACGCTACATATGATCAGGACCGTTATATTTGGACGGCAGATGGTTCATACCAGGCAACCAGTATTATATTTCAGCAATCCAACCTTGAAAGCACAGGTAGTTCAACTACTTTGATGCTGAAAAATGTGCCCTCCGGAACAGCCATTAGCTCAGGTATGGACCTGTTAGCTTCAGCTATTAACCTGAAAAGCGGGGTTTCAGCTAACACTGCTCTAACCGCAACTTTGAACTCTTCGACTTCAAATTTACAGTTTACGGCAGGAAATAGCCTGGCCCTAGATTTTACCAATCCTGTAACTGAATACCTT
>CAITCX010000402.1 GCA_903890885.1 uncultured Dehalococcoidia bacterium | reverse complement strand
GCTCGCCCACAAGTAGCTGAACCTATCAGAATGCGTGGCTGATCACCACTTATCAGAGTCTGCCATTCGGCCAGGGCATTATTTCTTAATTTCTCGAAAGTCATCTAATTCTCACTAAGTTTCTTTTGAGGAATCGCTAATTGTTTCTTCGACTTTAGCTGGAGTCATACGTCCATATACGGTATCATTTATGACCATTATGGGGGCCAGGGCACACGACCCGAAACAGGATATTGTTTCGAGGCTGAACTTCATATCCGCGCCGGTCTCGCCAGCTTTGATCCCCAGTCTTTTTTCCACTTCTTGTAAAATATAAGGGCCTCCCTTAACATGGCAGGCTGTGCCGCGACAAACTCTCACCATATTTTCTCCCCGAGGGGAAAGCCTGAAAAGGGCGTAAAAAGTGGCTACGCCATAGACTTTACTTTCTGGAATTTTCAGAAAACGAGCTATTTCTTTCATGACTTCTGACGAAAGATAACCGAAAACGTTTTGAGCTTCTTCCATTATTGGAATCAACTGGTCAGAGGAACCCGAAAATCGAGTAAAAATCATTTCAAGCGTGTCTTTTTCAATATTTGGCAAATTATTTGTCCTTATTATTCAATATTAACAATTTAGCCCAGCTTTTCACCGAAGACTTTGCCGTAATCCTGGCAGGCCTTTAGTCCCTCGCGGGTGGCCACGTCTCTCTCCAGCAATTTAAAGGGTCCAAGTTCGAAAGGCTGCATCTTAAAGACATACTGCAGGGTATCAAAAATTTGACCGGGAGCGTTCCCGGTGTGAGTGTAAGATCCGAAAGCGGCGCCCCGTTTTCCGGCTAAATCGGCTTTTTTACATAAGAATAAAAATGTTTTAAAGGGTTCAGCCATTTCAAGATGATAAGTAGGTGAACCGAAGATGTAACCGTCATAACCATTGAGGTCTTCAACCGATTTGAGAGAGCTAATCTTGTGGGTTTCAGCTTGATTTCCTGTGAAGCGCACGCCCTCCGCAATAAACTCTGCCATTTTCTGGGTATTTCCATTGAGTGAAAAGTAGGCGATCAGTACCTTTTTCATAAAAGACCTCCTCATCATATCTTTAAGGCTTTGACTAATTTCCAGACGATTGTTTGACTCAACACTATTAAATCTTCCAGTGGTAAATATTCAAGAACCAGGCGATCAAATAAAATATTAGCATTCGGGGGGAACTCGTCATCGCCCTGCCACAGCACGATTGTTACGGGTACTCTAGCAAAGGCGGAGATGGTAACGGCAAAATCTCCGAAGGATGATTTCACGCCTCCGATTTGCTCTGCACAATTCAATAATTTATCCGGATTTTTACCAAAGCAGGAAATCAAGGGTTGAATAGCCCTCTGGGCAAAGGTTGGATAGTAGGCCAGGCCTTCTCCCAGATCCTTGAAGCTGATCAAGTCACCAGAAAGAGGTAGACCAGAAGCCGTGAGAAGAAAATGCAATATCAGGATTTTATCTCTGAGTTCAACCGGCGTATCATCGGCGACTTTACTAATAATTTGTTTATTCAGGTTTATCCGGTAAATGCTATTTAAATAACTTAGCTGAATAAACCTTTCACCTTTTTCAGTTATTAATATAGAACCAGACCGGCGGCAAAAATCTTCTATATCCACCTTGGAAGTCAGTTTTTCTAAAGCAAGCGAGTAAGCCAGACCGTAAGCAACCTCATAGTTTTTTTGGTCGGGAAAAGCAATCGATAAGTGGTCCAGCTTCTCGCTCATAATAGCACTATTAAACATCCAGCCAGGAATGGGAATACAGGCTCTCGCCGGTTAAAACACGTACCGTTTTAGCGTATTTCAATTCTTCCGGGGACAGAGATTTCAGGTCTGGTGATTCCCCGTCCATCATCTTGTGGATCAGTTGGGTGATCTCAGGTCTTCTTCCTCGGGCAATATTTATTAACTCGCTGTCAAAGGCATCGACGATAGCGCCATACAGACCGTATTTAGCCAGCATGACCAAAAAAGTACGGTTCAGATAAGGCCTTAAATCGGCGGGCGTGCCGTTTGAGACATTAGACAAACCCACTACTGATTTACAGCCTGGGGCAATATCGCCTAGCATGGCCATAAATTCAAAGCAGGCCTTGAGCTGGTTGATTTCTCCGCTTACCGGTGTGGCAATGGGGTCAATCCAGATTTTTTCGTTAGGTATATCAGCTGCATTGGCTTTATAAACCAGGTCGACTGCCAGCATACAGCGTTCATTAGCGTCCCGGGGCATGCCTTCAACGCCCCATAACAAGCCAATCATGTCTGCATTATATTTATTAACCATGGGGAGTCCAGCTAAGAGTCGGTCAGGCTGCAGTGAGATGGAATTGATCAAAGCTTTGCTTTTACAGACCTTTAATCCGGCTTCTATGGCCAACGGATTGGTGGTGTCCAGACATAAAGGTTTGGAGGTGACTTGCTGGACAGTTTGTACTACCCACGGCATGAACTCTTCCCCGGACTTGCGGGCAGGACCAATATTCAGATCAATGTAGTCAATATCGACGTCATTCTGGGCTTTAGCCATTTCCTGAACAGGTGCAACCTGCCTTTCCTTCAAAGCAGGCCCCAGAGTTTTAGACATGATATTCAAGTTTTCGCCGATTAAAATCATTTTGCTGCTCCAATTAAAGGTTTCCAGTTTTTAAGATAGGCCGGGATATGAGCGGCTTCGCGAGGACCGACCTCTATTTTCCAATCCGGCAATTCTTCTTCCAGACCTCCGCTTTCTGAGGCGGCATAGCCGGGGATAATCAGGTTGCGGTGTTTAATTTTATCAGTTATACCACATTTCTTCACAAAAGGTGAGATAGCATCAGCTACGAACTTACCAGCGGCCCAGGCGGTCATGACTGACAGCCCTTCGGTATCCTTGACGAGCAGATAGCAGGGAACTTTGCTGTTTTCTATTTCTCCAGAAACGATAAAATAAGTAAGAGAAAAATTGGAGGTTAGGAGTACAGGTGAGTTTTCGTTAGGACCACCTATCTCATAAATACCTTCTTTAGTAGCAAGCGGTTTCTGAGGATCGGTATAGATGTTCATGCGTTCTACCAGCAAGGGGAAAAGGCTGTGACCCTGGAAGTCCGATAAAACTACAATACCGGCATATTTAGCAATTGCCATTGAGGCAATTAAAGCCTCTTTCATAGGATCGTCGGTCATATCGCAGGTAAACATTATTGTGGGGAAACCCAGCGAGCGAGTTTTGGCCAAAGCAGCTTTACGAATAAAAATTTGATCGTCGAAGGCCTGTCTGATGGATTTGGCGTTAGTATCAATCACAATGTCTTTCAGGCCGCTTTTGGTCAGTTGGTCGGTAAGTGCTGCGATTTCATCCAGGGTAGCGCCCTTTGCAACTACTGGACAGCCAGTTTCTTTTGCCAAAGCGGCAACTTTTTCAGCATTAGCATTTGTGGCGGCATATATCAAGGGTTTGCGGTCAGCACAGACTTTAAGTCCGGCAGCCAGAATATCCGCATCTTCGCTGATGATTATTAAAGAACAGTCGCTTTTTGATTTGACTTTATTTATCAATGCCGCGAAAGTTGCAGCCTGACCGGAATCGGCCCTTAGAGCTGCCATATCTGGACGCAGAGTTAAACCAACTCTTTCGTATACCAGATTATTGAGGCGGTCGATCCTGGCATCTACTTCAGCGTCACTCATTTTATCGCTGATTAGAATGGCTAGTCCGGTGGGATTCTCAAATCTTTTTTCATGGCGAAATAGTACGGTCTCCCCACCGATTTTAACAGCCCGGCTACCGACCCCAATGGTTAAGGGACGGATAGGCGGCGCAGATGCCTCAGAAAGTTTATCTTTGGTTTCTGAAGATACGGTAGGGCAGGCGTTCAGATCAGCTTTGCCGGCTGCCAGCTGCATGGCAAAAGCCAGGCAAGTGGGTACTCCGCACTTCCCGCAGTTAGTCTTGGGCAGTAATTTAAAAATCTCTATTCCGGTTAACGGCATTTATGTTCTCCTTTATGGCTTTATCCAATTATCGATGGCATACTCAGGGCAGGATGGTTCTTCTCGGTCAGGAATGGGAGAATAGCGTCTTCAGTATTGCCGACGGTCTCATCGGCGATCCGATCCAGCAGGTCAGGGCAACCCAATTCGGCAGCCCGCTTTGAAAAGCGTTCTCCGATCTCTTCCTTAAGCATCTTGGGCATCCAGACCATTCGTAGAATTCCTCCGTCACCTTTGATGAATTTGCGTTGGGTAATGTTATATTTCCCGTGCCCAACAAATCCGGGCGTGCTCAAACCGCCGCCAATAGTGCCTGCCAGCGTGGTAAATTTCATACCGCAGGGAGTCATGCCCGTAAAATCTCGATTGACGGTCATGATACCGTTACACATTGGCAGAACCGCGGCGATACTTTCGCAGCAGCCGCAGGTAGTCATTGGATCGTTTATAATGCTGTAAAAATTGTAATGATCGATCTTGCCGCGGGAAGCTTTGCTTACGAAATCGTTAACCCCTTTCCACTGACCGAGTACAGGATCAATAGTATCCAATTTGGGTACCGGCTGGTTGGGTCCGGTAGGATTGATTTCAAAAGAGGCTTTGCAGTCCATCCAGTTGTAAGAACCGCATAAACCGGTTCTTTCGGGGCTGATTACGCAGACATGACTGGGTGCAAAGGACTGGCAGAGCGTACAGGAATAATAGGTTTCTGTAGTTTCGTCAGTCATACCTTCTATGCGTGTATCCCGATGTTTGTAAACCTCACGCGCTTTTTCAACATTGACCTTAACATCAGCTTCATTGGTATAAATTTTGACCTGCAGTTTGTCGAAGATGCGGCCAAAATCCTGGTGCAATTTAGCATGTAAGATAACACCCAGGTCTTTTATCTTGAAGCCCTTTTCTACGGCCTGTTTGCTGATTCTGATCCAGGCAATATCCCGTTGACCGATGTGCATAACGCCCTGGGCATAGTTAATAAGATGATGGACCTGACGTTCCAAAATAGGTTCAAAGTCCTCCTGCATTTCACGTCCGGCCACTTCAACGCAGATAGCCATGGGTAATTTGGAACCAGCGGGAATCTCGCCTACCTCCGGGCCGATCACTTCTACCCTGCCATCTTCTACTTCATTCATGCGTTTGGAAGTGACCCACTCACACATGGCGGTGCGTCCACCACCGCATTCCATATAGATGTCTTCACCGCGGACACGCTCACCCTCAAAGGCAGCCCCGTATGCCACTGGAATGGGTACCGACGCGACATTGACCTTTAAACCGCGGACTTCTACAGCCTTAGCGACCAGGTTTTCATGGGCGATATTGGATACCACATGCTCATAAGTGCAGATGCCTGTGGGCAGGATTTCCGGAATGGGGGTATCGGCGATCACCGGGAAACCAAAGTTGATGGCGCCGGCAGCCGTAGCATACCACTCATCACTGACAAAGCCCATCGGCAAAGCGAAGGCGAAGATGCGGTCTTTATTGTAAATAAGGATTTTGCGGTACTCTCCGGGTTGAATGCCCCCGAAGGAAAGAGCGGCGCGTGTGGCAAAACCAAGAGCAAAAACAGTGGCTGAGACATCCGGACCGAAGGAAACCAGGCGGGTGGGCCAACCGATCTGTACTCCGGCTTCTATGAGTTGTTCTGAAAACCGTTTGCCTTTGTAATCGGCGGACATAAATACATAAAGGTTCTTCTGTTGCAATTCCTGAGCGATTTTAGCTGCTATTTCCTTAGTAGGGGCAGCGCCCAGAATGGCTGCAAAACCGGGAGCAGTGCCGTCAACAAATTCTACACCGCGTTTTCTGAGGATGACATCATCGGCAGCCCCCAGCCATATGCTGCGGTCGGAGATATCCTCTGATTTGGTATAGAAGTCCGGGTACTCTAAATATCGCACGGCCTCGATCAACTCCTGAGCAAAGAGGGTAGCCATACCTGCGTCCAGAGCAGGGCCCAGATATGGCAAGTGATGATTCTCTTTAACCAGCGGAGGAAGAATTTGTTTGCATTTTTTAAGAACGGCTTCCATATCGCCCAATTTTTCTACTTTTGCCCCGAGCATACCGTAGATAACAGGCAGATAATAGGCCGTGTTAGGGAAACCCACCGGCTCATTGGCGCCGAATTTATCCATCGCCTTTTGCCATTTATCCTCGGCCTGGCCGATTATTTTATAAGCGCCCCGGATGGCGGCTGATGCAATTATTTTTGACATTTATGTTTGCCTCCAGAATAATAAATTATTTCTCCAGATCTCTTCTCATGGCCATATCATAGAGTACTCGTTCTCTGGCCTTGTCTATGCCCAGGGCTTTACGTTTTTTATCGATATGGGCAATCATCTTTTGCGCCATCTTGTAAGGATCCATTTCGAAGTCCCACATTCCTCCATAGGAATTCTCTATGTCTTTGAAGAGATAATCGGTGACTTCTTTAGACCCAACAGTCGGCCAGGTGACTCCGAAGACAGTGTAGACACCGGAAGCAACAAAATAGTGACCGATAGCTACAGCTTTCTCACTCATCCATTCCGGAGCGCAGCCGGCAACCGGCAAATCGCTGAGATCATCACCCAGACCACCTTCCTTGACCATGGCAGTGGCAGCGGTAAGGATTCGGCAGTTGTCCACACAAGCTCCCAAGTGCAGAACGGGAGGAATACCTACAGTTTCGCAAACCGAGGCCAGACCTTCTCCGGCAAATTTGGAGGCTTCCGGCACCATCAAGCCGGCTTTGGCGGTGGCCATGGCACTGCAGCCTGTCTGCAGGACCAGCACATCGTTCTTTATCAGTTCCTTAACCAGCGTTACATGTAGGTCATCATGAGTTACCCTGGCATTATTGCAGCCGACCACTCCGGCTACACCGCGTATACGGCCATTGATAATATTATCGTTTAGAGGCCTATAAGAAGCCCGGAACATGCCGCCTAGTAAATACGTGATGGTTTCATGGCTGAAGCCAGCAACCATATCAGATTTAACTTGAGGTATTCTAATATTTTTATGTCGGTTAGGGAAGTTATCTATGGCCGTCTTGATAATATTTTTAGATATCTCGATAGCATTCAAATCGTCGAAATGAATGAAGGTCGAACCGGTGATATGAGCGCGTTCGTCGGTTGTTATCAGCTTAGTGTGATAACATTGTGCCACGTCTGTAAGACCCTGCATAATACACTGGACATCAACGATCATAGCTTCAACGGCGCCGGTAACAATTGCTAGTTCCTGCTGCAGGAAGTTGCCGCCGGTGGGAATGCCATGACGCATGAGTATTTCATTAGCGGTACAGCACATCCCTACCAGGTTAATGCCTTTGGCGCCTTTGGTTTTGGCGTAAGCAATAATAGAGGGATCTTGCGAGACCACCGCCAGCATTTCAGCAAGGGCCGGTTCATGACCGTGGATAATAATATTTACGTCTTCTTCTTTCAAAACACCCAGGTTAATCTGGCTGAGGACTGGAGAAGGAGTACCAAACATAACATCTTGAAGTTCAGTACCGACCATACTGCCGCCCCATCCATCTGCTAGAGCTGTACGGGTAGCCTGCTTGATCAAGCTTTGGTAATCCTGGTCTACTCCCATATGGGTGCGATGCATGGTCTCAACGACCTCGCGGTCTATACCCCTGGGAGTTACTCCATTCTGTCTCCAAATTTCCTGGCGCTTCAAGGGGGCACGTTTGATAAAACTCAACTGGCCTTCCTGCCGCCCGAAATCCTCACGTAAGATTTCAGCGATGTCCCTGGCAATTTCCTGATTAGATCTATCTCCTATTTTTACGCCCAATTCAAGAGCCAGCTGGAGAAGTTTTTGTTCGTCTTTAATCTGGTATCCAGGAGCTTTGCCTTCGGCCACGGCATGGAACAGCTCAACTACACGTCTGGCATGATCGCCATGAGCGGAAGTTCCAGCGGCGACCATGCGAGCGAAATTACGAGCAGCAATAGTCTCAACGGTGGCGCCGCAAACACCCTTGCGTTTCTTATGATCTTCAGCGGTTTCCTCTTTATTTTTGGCCATAGGTACGCGACAAGGTCCCATGGCGCAGTTTTTACAACAGCTTCCTTCAGCCCCTATCGGACAGGGTTTCATATTATCTGCCCGGTCAAAAACAGTACTGCAGCCGTCTTGATGAGCTTTCTCAATCATCTCAAGTGTTGCCTGGTCTATGCTTTTAACTTCTTTGTCTGCCATCTCCACTTACTCCTCCAGAATTACTTTGACGATGAATATAATTCGTTAATCATGAATTTAACCAGTTTAATGGCCTCCGGATGGCGCATGATAAGGATATTGCCACCGGCCAGTGCCAGTACCAGGGCGGACATAGCTTCCAACAAGATACCCCTCTTTTTAGCATCGCCCATTTTAGGGTCATCCTGCTCGGATATTTTGACTTCTTTGGTCTTCCAGGTTTCCTTGCTGATGTTGCAAATCAGCGGATACTGCAGTTTATCATCGCTTTGAGTTAAGCCTGCTGAACGGATTCTTTCCATAACAGAATAGCAGTATTCTATGCCATAACCAATACTGCTAACAGTAGGGTCCATAACGAGCATGTTTTCCGGTACTCCCAGATTACCCAGCAAAATATTCAATTGTTTGGCCAAGTTGATATCGATGGGACTGGATGAGATAACGGTTTGCCGATAGCCAATGGCGGCCGCCCCGATTTTTTTATAGTCTTTCTCTTCAAGTGGACCCAGAATAATATTTTTCCCCTGGCAAACTTCAGCCACTGCTCGTAGAACTTCGGTATCCTTTTCCATATTGGCAGTGCCCCAGACAATCAAGGGTACG
>CAITCX010000401.1 GCA_903890885.1 uncultured Dehalococcoidia bacterium | reverse complement strand
CCTCGCCCACCGGTTTCGAAGTTCGTCCATAAAGACACTTTAGCCTCGAAATGTCACCTTTTATCACTATGCAAGAATAGCAAATTACGCTCAATGGTGACTAATGGGTGCAAATAAAGAATAGCAAACGGAATAGCAAAAGTTAGATAGCCCCAGCAACACACGCTGTTAAAATGAAAAGTTTTTAATATTTCTAAAAAAGTGAGAACTTCGTGAGAATTAAGGTATATAATAAGAAAAACGGGCGAAATTGAACATGCCTATTGTATTAAGCATATAAACAGTTTATAATCACGCTAATATAAAAAGCTGTCTTTCTAAAACATTTCGCATAAACTTATGATTTATCATCAATGAATTGAATAATTGATGGTAAAAATAAAGGAGAACAGCCATAAACCACCTTACTGCTGATGCTATTTCGGGTGGAGGCGAGAAACGTGAGTGGGGCGCTGAATACCGCACGGTATTGTTGGCCGCCTTTCTTCACGATATCGGTAAACTGCTGGGTAGAGGCAATTTTCAGGCTATTGATAAAGGACAGCATCCCAAATATTCCTCAGATTTTATCAGTTCTTTCCCGGAGATATTCAGCCAGGTATCTGATGCAGACTTGCTCAAAGAACTGGTTCAGCATCATCATCAAAACAGCCGGGCTTTTCCATCAGAGTACCTGGTTGAAAGTATCCAGGATGATCACCGGAGAGCCTTAGCCGCGCTAATCAGCAAAGCCGATAATTTATCCTCATCAGAACGCTCGGAAAATAGCGACCAATACCAGGATTACAAGACTACGCCGCTTTCCTCAGTAATTCAGAGATTGGATAATCCGGAAGATAAAGGGCTTAATCTGAATTTCCGTCCGGTGCCTTTGCCTGCCGCCGATTCCGGTAAAAAATGCCAGGACTTTTTCCCGGGGAATTTTGATAAGTATCAACCCGGAGAAATGAACCGGCTGATAAAATCCTTCGGCTCCAGCTTCAAAGGATATATAGACAGCCTGAAAGATGTGAAGTATGATTCCTTTGTAGAACACCTGACCAGCCTGGTATACTCACACACCTGGTGTATCCCCAGTAATACGCAAGAAGCGGTTCCGGATATCTCTCTTTTTGACCACTTGAAGACTACGGCGGCTATCGCCTCCTGTCTCTATCAATATCACCAGAAAAATGGCTCGCTTTCAGAGAAATCTCTTAATAATGCGGTTGCCTCCAGGTTCATTGTCGCGGCTGGAGATATTTCCGGCATTCAGAACTACCTCTTTGATATCCCTTCTACCGCATCCGGCGGTGCAGCCCGCCGGTTGAGGGCGCGTTCTCTCTTCATCCAGTTATGTTCTGAGGTTGCCTCTCACCAGATATTACACCGTCTGCATCTCCCGGCCTGGAATACCATTATCAGCTCAGGCGGCAACTTTTATCTTCTCCTGCCTGATTTGCCGGAAACTAAAGTTGCGCTACAAGAAACCCAAAGTCAGATAGACCGCTGGCTTGTAAAGAACCGTCATGGTGAACTGGCGTTAAATCTGGCCTGGTATCCCTTTGGAGACTCGGGGTTCAAGTCCAATAATTCCCAGGGATCACAAAGCGGTTTTAGCGCTGTCATCCATGAGGTTAAAGACCTGCTAAACCAGAAGAAGCAGAACCGTTACCGCAGTTATTTACAATCCTCCACACTGTGGAATACGGCCGACTTCACTCTATCGGTCACATATGCAGGCAGTCCGGCCTGTTCCTCCTGCAAAAAATATCCCGTTGAAGGCGGCACGGATACCTGTTCCCGGTGCTCCCAGGAAAGCGAAATCGGACGTTCTTTGCCTGCGGCCAGGTATATTTCATTCTTTTCCAACAGCCGTTCAGGTTCACTGAATATCTTTGACTACTCGGTAGAAATTTCCTCAGTGCCTCTCCAAACTGGTAGCCCTTACCTGGTGGAGAAGCTGAATAATCCGGATTTATTGGATTTATCCCAACATCCCGCCGCATTCAAATACATGGCAACTCATGTAGCTATGGAGAATGAGCGGACTCTCGATTTTAAGGAAATCGCTGAACAGGCAGACGGGCAGAAGCTGCTGGGCTTTTTTAAGGCCGATGTTGATAACCTGGGCAGATTCATGGTCTTCGGGTTGAAGCGCCCCGATAATTCGCTGGATACTATTTCAAGGCAAACCACCTTCAGTCGTCTGATGGATACGTTTTTCACCGGTTATATAGAATCCCTGGTTACAGATGAATATGCAGACTGCTATACCGTTTATTCAGGAGGGGATGACCTTTTCTTCGTGGGACCCTGGGATAAAGTCCTGTCTTTGGCCGAGCAAATCAATAAAGACTTTCAAATGTTTGCTGGTAATTCCGGGTTAACTCTGTCAGCCGGTCTGAGCCTCACCAAGCCAGGTTATCCGGTAGCCAGGGCAGCTGGCCTCGCTGATGAAGCTTTGGATCATTCCAAAGAGCGGGGACGTAACCGGCTAACGCTGCTGGGCAATACTTTGACCTGGCAGGATTGGGCAGAAGTGAAAAAAGAATGGTATGATCTGCAAATCCTTCTGGATAAATATAAGGTAACATCCGCATTCTTATATAATCTGTTGAAATTAGCCGGCATGTGGCAGAAGTTCCGGAATGGGGATACGGTTGGACTGCGCTTCCATCCTCTGCTGGCTTATAACATAAAACGCAACATGGACGAACGGCAGGCTCCTGATCTTTATGCCTGGGCTCGAAAGCTGCTAACCTGGCCGCCTGGCGAAAATGAAAAAAAGATATTAGATCATTTGGATTTAATAGTTACGCTATGTTTATATAGTACGCGGGGAGGCAAATAATGAATTTTGACGAATTTAAAAAACAGAATAAACCACCGAACGTGCCGTTACAACATCCCAACCCACCCCAGCAACCTCCGCGTGTGCCACCGCCAGCTGCCGCAAGTCAAATACCACCCGGCGGGTTACCTGCCGGATATCTGGCCAACGGATATTTTGATGAGAAAGGTTACATCTTACCCCAGGTGGTTGTTAATTGGCCGAAGGATATTTCCCAAAAATTGGACTCCGCTTACCCTTCGATGAATGTATCCCAATTACGCAAATTTTTCACTGAAGTCAGACATATTGAAGGGCAGTTGTCTGTCGGGAAAAACTTTGATTCACTGAAAGGCCGTGTTTTAAAACTGGATGCTTATGCCGCAGATGCCCGGAAAAAGAATGGCGTTCCTGAAATATTCAAACAATTTATTGAGCAAAATCTAAAATGGGCGGTACGCACGGAGAAGGATTTCGTCTCCGGTTTTGTTCCTCATTTCGAAAGTATAGTAGCCTATTTTCCGAAAAAGCAGTAATTACACCATTAAGGAATAGCGTAGGAGGCAAAAAATGGCTCAATCATTAAAGTTACAAAAACACATCTCTTTTCAGGCCAACCTGGTCTGTAAAAGCGGCTTGAGGATAGGGGGCCAGGAATCTGAAATAGGCATCGGCAGCGCTGAGAACCCGGTTATTAAAGACGCACTGGGAAGACCCTATCTGCCCGGTTCGTCATTAAAAGGTAAATTGAGGTCGATGCTGGAATACAAATTCAAGAGAGTAGGGTTTGAAGGCGCTCCTTGCGGATGCGGACTTGAATTTAACGTCTGCCCGGTTTGCACTATTTTCGGCCCTCATAAAAATAACCGGCACTCTCTGGGCCCGTCCAGGCTGATTCTGAGAGACGCCTTTTTAACTGACAAATCGATGCAAGATTGGGAAGCTGCCCGCAGTGAAGGCAAGGACTTTACTGAAATAAAAATGGAAACCTCTATCGATAGAAGGACGGGTATGGCTGCGAATCGAAGTCTTCGTCAACAGGAAAGAGTGAATCCAGGCACTGCCTTCCGCCTGAATATGTCGCTGCGGATTTTTGAAGGCGATGATGAAAAAAAGATGGTAGACACCATATTAGACGGACTGAAGCTCATGGGTAACGATACCCTGGGCGGTTCAGGTACCCGCGGTTACGGTTGGGTAGAAATTAAGGATATTGAGGTTAAAGACCTTTGATCTGGTACT
>CAITCX010000400.1 GCA_903890885.1 uncultured Dehalococcoidia bacterium | reverse complement strand
CCGTAGTTGAAGTCGGAGATGGCATCGCCAGAATTCATGGCATGGCTGGCTGTAAATATAATGAACTGCTGGAGTTTCCTAATCAGGTCATGGGCGTGGCTATGAACCTTGAAGAAGATAGCGTTTCATCTATTATCCTGGGCGATTATTCCAGGATTAAGGAAGGCGACGAGGTAAAAATTACCGGTAGGATCGCCGAAGTTCCAGTGGGTGAAGCTATGATCGGTCGTGTAGTGGATTCACTCGGGCGACCGATTGACGGCAAAGGCCCGATCAAGACCAGCAAAGCCCGTCCTATCGAGAGAATTGCTCCTAACGTAGTTTCGCGTGCTTCAGTCAACGCTCCGGTGCAAACAGGTATTAAAGCCATCGATACCATTATTCCCATTGGACGCGGTCAGCGCGAATTGATTATTGGCGACCGGTCAACTGGTAAAACGGCAGTAGCCCTGGATACGATTGTAAATCAAAAAGGTCAGAATTTAATATGTATTTACGTTGCCATTGGTCAGAAAGCCTCTAAAGTAGCTCAAGTGGTAGCTTCACTCGAAGAGTACGGAGCGATGGAACATACTATCGTGGTGGCAGCTAATGCTTCCGATGCCGCCGCTATGCAGTATATGGCCCCTTATACCGGTTGTGCCATTGGTGAAGAGTTCATGGAAGCTGGTAAAGATGCCCTGGTTGTTTATGACGACCTGTCTAAGCATGCCTGGGCTTACCGCCAGATTTCCTTGTTGCTACGTCGTCCTCCGGGTCGTGAAGCCTATCCAGGAGATGTATTTTATTTGCACAGCCGCTTACTGGAAAGATCTGCCAAGCTGGCTACCAAATATGGCGGCGGGTCTTTAACCGCCCTGCCCATCATCGAAACCCAGGCTGGAGATGTTTCGGCCTATATTCCAACTAATGTTATTTCTATTACGGACGGTCAGATTTACCTGGAAGCAGATTTATTCAATGCCAATACACGACCTGCCGTCAACATCGGTCAGTCTGTATCCAGAGTTGGGAGCTCCGCCCAGACCAAGGCCATGCGTCAGGTTGCTGGCCGATTGAAGATGGATATTTCTCAGTATCAGGCTTTGGAAGCTTTCGCCTCCTTCGGCGGAGCCGATCTGGACAAAGCTACTCGAGACCAGTTGAACCGCGGTAAGAGGATTATCGAGATTTTGAAGCAACCGGTCTTTTCGCCTATGGCTATTGAAAAACAAGTTGCTATTATTTATGCCGTAAATAACGGCTATTTGGATGATATACCGGTTGAGAAAGTCAGAACATTTGAAACTGAGTTTTTGAAATTTATGGAAACCAGTTTCTCAGGCTGGATGAAAACTATTTCTGCTAAAAAAGAAATGAGTGTGGAATCTGAGGACACGCTTAAAAAAGCTATCAAGCAGTACAAACAGGGACTCCCAGCATAATACGGAAAATAGGGTAGTAGATTATGGCTAATTCTCGTACCATTCGCCGGCGAATTCGCGGCGTACAAAATACAGCTAAGATCACGCGTGCTATGGAAATGATCGCCAGTTCAAAGATGCGAAGGGCTCAGGAGCGCGGTCTGGCTGGCCGTCCTTATTCCGATAAGATCAAGAAGGTAATAGCCGATTTGGCCGCTTTACCGCAAACGGATAGCGATATTAATCCTTTATTGAAAAGGCGACCTGTTAAGAATATAGCAGTGGTTCTTATCTCTCCTGACCGCGGTCTTTCCGGGGGTCTAGATTCCAATTTAAATAAGAAGGCTGCCTCCTTTATGCTGCAGCAACAATTACCGTCTCAAATGGTGATTGTTGGAAAACGCGGGATTGAATACATGCGCCGCTACGGCCGTGATATAAAAGCAGAGTTTAGCAAGTTAGGCGATAAACCCAGTCTGATCGATACTCTGCCGATATCGCGTATCATTATAGAAGCCTATTCCAAGGGCGAAGTAGATATGGCTTATATCGTTTATCCCCAGTTTATAAATACCCTGCGGCAGGTACCGGTAGTAGAGCAGATATTGCCGATAATACCGGACGAGTCCACCAAACAACATGTTTCCGACTATTTATTTGAACCAGATGCTCAGGCGGTCTTAGAACGTTTGCTTCCGCGCTTCATTGAGTCTGAAATTTATCATGTTGTTCTGGAATCGATTGCCAGCGAGCAATCTGCGCGCATGGTAGCTATGAGAAATGCAACTGAAAGCGCCAATGAATTATTAACTGCGCTCACATTGGCCTATTATAAGGCTCGGCAGGAATCCATCACTTCGGAATTACTGGATATCGTAAGCGGCGCTGCGGCTATAGGTTAAACTCAGGAGGATACAATGGGAAAAGGTAAAGTTGTACAGGTCATCGGCACGGTGGTGGACGTGAGTTTTCCACCGGGAGAACTGCCGGCCCTGTTTAATGCTGTTGAGGTCAACAGTTTCAGCGGTAAAATCCTGCTGGAAGTTGAATCTCATTTGCCCAACCAATGGGTACGCTGTGTTTCATTATCCCCCACTGAAGGTCTTGAAAGAGGGGCGGAAGCTACAGATACCGGTGCGGCCGTAAAGGTTCCGGTTGGTAAAGCTACACTCGGTCGATTGTTCAATGTACTGGGAGAGGCACTGGACGATTTGGGAAAAGTTGACTCTCAAGAATATTGGCCGATTCACCGCAGTCCTCCACCCTTTGAAGAACAGGCAAAAACCTCGGAAACTCTGGAAACCGGGTTGAAAGCATTGGACTTGATTACCCCCTTCACCAAAGGCGGCAAAGTCGGAGCATATGGGGGTGCGGGTGTTGGAAAGACCGTTATTATACAGGAGCTT
>CAITCX010000399.1 GCA_903890885.1 uncultured Dehalococcoidia bacterium | reverse complement strand
GAAGTCAAAAACATGAACAGCTTCCGGGCGGTCTTTCGCGCCATGGAATTTGAAGTAAAACGCCAGACTAAAATCTTCGAGGAAGGCAAGGTGCCTGTCCAGGAGACCCGCGGCTGGGTTGAGGAAGACGGCAAGACAGTTTCACAGCGCAGCAAAGAATATGCCCACGATTACCGTTATTTCCCTGAGCCGGATTTACCGCCCCTGAACATCGTAAAAACCTGGGTGGATGAGGTTAGATCAAAGCTGCCTGAGTTACCGGAGACCCGGCGCGACCGTTTTATATCCCAATTCGGGTTGCCGTTGTATGATGCCAATCTGCTGACTGAGACCAAAATGCTGGCTGAGTACTTTGAAAACTGTCTGAAGCTGGGTAATGCGTCGCCTGTGCAAGCTAAAGCGGTGGCTAACTGGATATTGGGGGAACTCAACCGGCTTATGAATGCCACCAACTCAACCATAACTGCCGTTAAAATCACTCCCGCTGAGCTTTGCCACTTGATTGATTTGGTGCAAAAAGGTAATATTAGCGGGACGAGCGCTAAAACAGTCTTCGAGGAGATGTTCAAGAGCGGGCAGTCGGCCGACAGGATCATAGATACACTTGGCCTGGTGCAAATAAGCGATAACAGGGAGATCGAAACGGCCATCGATCAAATAATTGCAAGCAACCCGCAGCCGGTCGCGGATTATAAAGCCGGCAAAATACAGGCGATCAAGTTCCTGGTCGGTCAGGCGATGAAGGCCACAAAAGGGCGCGCTAACGCCAACGCGATGCAGGAATTATTAATAAAAAAGATTGAGGGGAAACAGTAAATGGCACTTTATTTCAACATTGCTTTGATTGTCGTCGCGGTAGGTTTGATGCTTTCGATCCTTTTTCAAGTGAAAGGCGGAGGGTTGGGCGGCATCTTCGGACAGGCGGAAACAGTCTACAGAACCCGTCGTGGAGTGGAGAAAACCCTTTTTAAGCTGACAATAGTGCTGGCAGTATTATTCGTTGTTCTTTCCATCGTTGCATTAAAGTTAAGATAAGGTCTGGCAACCCATCCGTACTCCCAAATAGATACGAATCCTCTTCTCTTTATAAGGGAGGAGGATTTTGCTTTAGTTAAAAACCACCTGACAAGGGTAATAAAGCTGAGAATATTTCTATATAATGAGTCAGGGTGGCCGTAAAAATACCCCGGAGGGAACTGACTTGTCCACCGTTTCAACCTCTACTCAGGATAAAAAGAATTTCGACCTGAAGATCTGGATAATGGAAGCCCGACCGCAATATCTTCTGCTTCCGGTTGTTCTGGTGCTGCTGGGAACAGCCATAGCCTGGAAGGATGGGGCGGTAAACGTCGGTTATGCTGTCGTCGCGCTGGTAGGCATGTTGCTTTGCCATATCAGCGTGAATGTACTGAATGACTATTTTGACTTCAAGAGCAAAGTGGACCTTAAAACCATTAAGACGCCCTTCAGCGGCGGAAGCGGTATTTTGCCTGCCGGCAGGTTAAAGCCTAAACAGGTTTTCTGGTATGGTACTATCTGCTTTATTCTGGCAGTACCGATAGGCATCTATTTCACTATTGTGCAAGGCTGGTTGCTTTTACCATTGTTATTTCTGGGAGCACTTTGCATCATTCTTTACACCCCTATAATCTTAAAACACAGCTTTCCGGAATGGTCGCCCGGCGTTGGACTGGGAACGCTGCCCGTTCTGGGCGCCTATTTTGTACAGACCGGCCATTACACCTGGCCGGCGGTAGTAGCAGCCGTACCCTCCGGCCTGCTGGTCTTGAACCTCTTGCTATTAAATGAATTCCCGGATGCCGAGGCAGATAAAACAGCCGCCCGCCAGACTCTGCCCATCACCATGGGCTCCAAAAAAGCGGCCGTAGTTTATAGTGCCTTAACTATCCTGACCTACTGCTGGATCATAGGAGCAGTGTTAACCAGGATCATGCCAATCTCTACTTTGATCGCTCTTTTAACTCTGCCCTTCGCCGTCAAAGCTATACGCGGCTCTTTCGCCAGCGCTGATCTAAAAAAAATAATACCTGCCATGGCCAACAACGTGATCGTGGTACTGGCCACTCAACTTTTATTGGGTGTCGGTTATATACTGGCTGCCTTATAACTGCAAATGGAGCGATTATTATAAAGGGAATCTGGGAGGAAATCTTTGACTGATGCTGAAGGCTCCCGCCCACTCTATGGTATGTTCACCGATATCCCACCCCATTATGATTTGATCAACCACCTGATAACCTGGGGTATGGACAAGAAATGGCGCAAGAAAGCTGCGCAAACCTGCCTGTCATTTCGCCCTCGACAAATCCTGGACCTGTGCTGTGGAACGGGTGACATGGCGATTGAAATCGCCGGTCTGGCAGACTATCCGGTAGAAATCCGCGGCCTGGACTACAGCCAACCGATGCTGGATATCGCCACCGCCAAAGCCGCGACTTCGCAAGATAAGAATATAATATTCGTCAGCGGAGAAGCCGGCAAACTGCCTTTTCCGGACGAGTTTTTTGATTGCGTCAGCATTTCTTTCGCTTTCCGCAATTTGACCTATAAAAATCCCCTGGCGGTTCGTCACCTGGCGGAAATTATCAGGGTATTGAAAAAGGGCGGTCACTGCGTGATCGCAGAGTCCAGTCAGCCTACCAACGGATTAATTCGGGCCTGCTATCACTTTTATATGCGCCAGTATGCCGGGCGGATTGGAGGGTGGTTGTCCGGAAACAAAGCGGCTTACCGCTATCTAGGGGAATCCGCCGCCGGTTTCTACAGTCCCGTTGAACTCTCCAAACTGCTGGTTAAAAGCGGTTTTCAGAAAACGGATTATCATCCGCTTTTTTGGGGTGCAGCCGGCATCTACTCAGCGACAAAATAAAGCTAAAGCCATCAATCTCACTCAATGCTCAATGCTCAATGATAAACAATATTTCGTGGGAAGACCGGTTATAATGAAGGTCTGAGGACATGAATTCACCGGAAATAATTTTTAAAAGGACTTCAAAGTGAGTATGAATAGTCCCAAAGTAGGACTGGCACTGGGAGGCGGTTACGCACGCGGATTGGCACATATAGGTGTTCTGGAAGTTTTAGAGAGAGAAGGTATACCCATTGATTTCATAGCAGGTACCAGCATAGGAGCTCTTATTGGGGCTCTATATGCCCGTGAAAAAGAAGCTGCGCTTATCAAGAAGCAGACCACCGGGTTGGATTGGGTGGGACTCGCCTCCCTGATTGATCCGGTCGTGCCTAAAAGCGGGTTGATCACGGGTAAAAGGGTAACCAACCTGCTTAAGCGTTTCATGGGAGACATTACCTTTAAGGAACTGGATATCCCTTTGGCCTGTGTGGCCACCGATATCATTTCCGGTGATGAAATAGTAATAGATGAGGGGTCGGTTCTGGAAGCCATCCGTGCCAGTATCTCCATTCCTGTCATCTTTACCGTGGTAAAAAAGGACGGTCGTTTTTTAGTGGATGGCGGACTGGTCAACAACGTCCCAGTTAGCGTGGCTCGAAAAATGGGTGCTAATTACGTGATCGCAGTGGACGTTACTCCCAGTCGAAAGGAGCGTCAAGAACACCTTCTTCAGCATGCTGAGATCAAAGAACCGGGTATGCTTCAGGTCATGGTGCAATCCATGTACATAACCACCTATCGTTCCGCTCATAATGTAACTGCGGGTGCAGATACCGTTATTCATCCCAAATTGGCCCATATCAATCCTTCAGATTTTCATAAAATGCGGGAGTGTATTTTGGAAGGCGAACTCTCTGCAGTGGACATG
>CAITCX010000398.1 GCA_903890885.1 uncultured Dehalococcoidia bacterium | reverse complement strand
GGTAGGAGAAGAGATGTGGCCTAACCAGCATTTCCCGAAATGTGATAGCCAGTGGATAGCAGATGAAGAAGCAAAACCCGATAAAAAGTGCGGTCCGATTATCGTCACGCCTGATAAAAAACAAGCAGATAAAGAAAGTTGTGAGTAAGTACAAAAAACATCTCAGTGCAACCAGGCCATAATATCCTGTCCACTCAAATATCTTGTAAATAATTACCTGAAACAGCCAGTAATAATCATACCAGAATTTGGCAGGTGTAATATAAGAGAAAAAAGCGTCCTTGGCGATGGTGCCGTTTTCCCAAAAATACCGCCCTCCGGATAGATGGTACCATAAATCCGTATCGTATCCCACAATCGGCCAGGTAATAAAGTAATATATGATGATAAGGAAAAAAATGAAAATCAGTGAAAGAAGATAATACTTATGAGACGTAATTTTTTCATACACAAGCCCGTATAGTGGGTTAATTTTCATCGTCAGTTTCTTAATAGTTTCAGCCTCTTATAATTTATACAAGGAGCAATAAATCTGATTAGATCTTGTTTTCAAAAGACACTAACTACCAGCCGCCCGAAATCTACCTACAACGTTGGGCGCCAAATTCACATTCAATACGCGATTGACTGTGATGGTTATATTCGGCGTTCCTGATGTTACTCTCACATTGAAGTCTGTTCCCACATTATTTAAATTAGCCGCATTGCGATAGGCATTGTTACCTGTGGCATATGTATACAATTGTGCAGATGTAGGAGCAATTCCTCTGTTGACCATAATGTACTTTGATTGCGCGGAAGACAACCTGCCTTTGATCTCAGCGATAGCATCCTGCGCCGCAAGAGTTCTGGCCTGATTGGTGAGGCTGAGATATTTTTTGGCAGCTACAGCTGATATTATTCCAATAATAAGCAGTACAGCAATAATTTCAATTAATGTGAAACCTTTTTTATTAATTAAATCCAGTTTATTCAAAGGCCACTTACCTTTTAGAAGCAAACATGGCTCTATAAATTAAGCCTGGCTCGAAATTATTCGATTAATCGCCTGCTCCGTTGAAGTTCCCTACAACGTTTGTCGTCAAGTTAGTACCACCGACAGCGGATACGGTAATAGTAATCGGTGCGCTAGCCCCTGCGGTTGTTACGTTGTAGTCTGTCCCTACATTAGCCAGATTATTCGCATTGATATAGGCATTTGCACCAGTAGCATAAGTGTACAATGTCGTTGAATTCGGAGCAGTACCGCTGTTTGCCATCATGTATTTAGCCTGTGCTGAAGAAAGTCTTCCTTTTACTTCGGCAATCGCACCCTGAGCTGCCAATATACGCGCCTGTGCTGAAATGTCTAGATACTTTGGTATTGCCACAGCCGCCAAAATACCAAGAACAACCAATACTGCAATTATTTCTATAAGTGTAAAACCTTTTTCATTTTTTAACATTTTTTATCCTCCTCACACTATAAAATCAATGCAACTTGTAGTCTTGTTCTTTATACTCACTAAATGCTGGCTGCTCGGAAGGTACCCACAACTTTTGATGTCATACTTACATTTCTAACCATAATAACAGTGATGGAAATTAACAAGGCTGGTTCAGTTTTTATACCTGAACCAGCCCTCTTTCCTTCTTAAACAAAACATGGCCAGATAAGATAATCCTGGTTCGAAACTATTCGATTAATCACCTGCTCCGGCAAAGTTGCCCACAACGTTTGTAGTCAAGTTTACATTACTGACAGCAGAAACAGTAATCGTTATCGGCGTTCCGGTTGCGGTTGCTACGGTGAAATCTGTCCCTACGTTCGCCAGATTATTGGCGTTGGCATAAGCATTAGCACCAGTTGCGTATGTGTAGAGTTGCGCAGATGTCGGAGCTGTGCCGCTATTAGCCATCATATATTTGGCCTGTGCTGAAGACAGTCTGCC
>CAITCX010000397.1 GCA_903890885.1 uncultured Dehalococcoidia bacterium | reverse complement strand
TTCTTTCATCTGAGAGAAAGCTGGATCTGACCACCGGACGCGCCAGCCTTCTCTTATTCAGTTATTTTGTTATATATTTTTTTTATAAATAGTGCTATCTCTTCTCCTGCAAATTTGGATCAAAAAAACTTTGGGCCAAAAAAAATAGGGAGCATGATCATGTTGTACGTAGAACGCGCCAATGATGGTGAAATTATCGCCCTGCACAATAACCCCGAGCAGAATAACAGTGAACAAAAATCACTTGTTGATGAAGAAGTAGTTAATTTCCTGAATAAAAGCACCAACTCGGAATCATGGAAACAATTACTGTCTCTCACCGATAGCGGGACTATACGCATCCTGGAAGACCTCATTGACCTGTTAAGCCGCAAAAACGTTATTTCTTTTACTGAACTTCCGGAACAAGCCCAGGAAAGAATCCTGGAACGTAAAACACTCCGGGAGAAAATGGCTTCTACAGACCTGCTCGTAAACGATATCTTATAAAACCGCCTGAATTAAGTAGTTTTAATCAAACTGCTAATCGGTTTAGGCCGGTCAATATAATATCCCTGTATTGCATCCAGGTTCAGATCTTTCAGTATTTTCGCCTGCTGCTCCGTCTCCACCCCTTCAGCTATTACCGCGATATCTATGCTATGGGCAACGCTGCACAGTGAACCGATGAAAAATCTGCTGTCACTTTCTTCATCTTTAAGCTCGCCCGTATAGGCCCGATCAATTTTCACATAGTCGGGACGGAGCGACTGTAAATAGCCTAAATGCGAAAAACTCTGCCCATAATGATCTAACCCCATGGAGTGGCCACATTCTCGCACAACGGTGCTGAATTCCTTGACCAGACTCAAATTCTGGACAGCGCCGAATTCGGAAAACTCAAATATGATGCGCGGAGCATTAGGAAGCGGATTCTTCAGGAAAGAGTAAACCCACTGCCGGAATTCATTATCCTGCAGTGAAGCCGGCGATACATTCACGGCCACGCTGTCCACCTTGAGCTGTCGGCGATCAAGTTTCAGAACCTCCTCCAGCACGATCCGGTCTATGGAGGAAACGAGATTCAAGCGCTCGGCCAGGGGCATGAAGATGCCGGCGCTCAGGAACTTACCGTCCTCCTGAACAATCCTGGAGAATATCTCTAAATGGACGAGCTGATTCCGGTCCGCTGTTTTTACCACCGGCTGCGCATCAAGGCTGATTCTCCGCTCCAGCAGAGCTTTTTCCAGTTTTTCCCTCCATTGCTGCTGCCCCAGCGGCATTTGGGCCGTCTCTTCGGTAATCGCGCGGACACTCCATCCGTTGGGTCCCCCCTGTCTGGCGGCGGTCAGCGCCAGATCGGCTTCCGAGAGCAGGCGATCGAGCGTGGTGGTAGCTTCATAGGTCGCGGCCCCCACATAGCCGATGTTGTCCGTAATCGCGAGCTGCTCCGCGGCCAGCCCACTCAGTTGGCTGGCCACGCCGCTGGCGACCGCCTCCGCGTCCCATGCCGGGGCGTCCGGAAGGAAGATGCCAAAGTCGCCTCCCGTGAGACGGGCCAGAACGCCACTTGCATACTGACGGGTGGCATCCTGCAGCAGGGTCGCCATCCTTTTCAGGAATTCGTCGCCGGCCTGAAAACCCTTCGACTGGTTGAGTTTGTCCAGATCGTTCAGCTTGATCAAAAGCAGGATGCCTTTGGTGACGCTGTCGCGGCGATCGAGGCGCGCGGTGATCTGGGTATCGAAATAACGACGGTTACCTAAACCGGTCACAGGATCGTGGTAGGAGCGTTCCCGGAGTCCCTCGGCCTGCGTTACCTGCTCTTCGAACATCTCCTTCACTTTACGGGTCATGCGGTTCATGGCCTCGACCACGCGTCTGAACTCCCTGGTCCACGGTAT
>CAITCX010000396.1 GCA_903890885.1 uncultured Dehalococcoidia bacterium | reverse complement strand
CTGGTTCCGGTGTTCGGGTTTTTATCCGCATCGATCATAAAATCCCACTCAATATAAGTTCTTTTTTCCGGAGTTTTGGATGGGAGTGGGCCGTTGACCTGCATCAGCATAAAATATTGGTTTCCGCTTTTTTGGACATCTACGGCAGTAATATCCAGGTAAGCGTCTCCAACGGCAGGAATTCCATTTTGATCAAAAAGATCGCGGGCAGGATCAACAGGACCATTTACAGCGGGTACGGCAGGTCCAGCACGTAAAACTAGAAACAAGATTATGGCCGCGACTATAATAACCAATATGATTATTCCACCAATAAGAATAGTCTTCTTTCTCCTCGTCATTTTTTCCTCCCCGAAGGCGCCGTATCAAATGTCAACATATATCGAATATAATAATGGTTTATTCCTGGTCATTCAATCTTACCTTTGCCCTGTGTCGTTTGCCGGTCGCTGCCTGATCGACCCCTATCTGTTTGGCTTCTACCTGATTCAATACGATTAGCCTGTTTAGTTCTTTTTAATTCAATGTCTGTTTATTTTCATACAGACTTTTCCGCGTAACGGTTAATCACTGAAATAATCGAATAGCTTCAACAAGGAACTTAATAACCATTGACAATAATATAGTTAATATGTTAATATAATAAGTATCTTACATAATATTGGATACGAGATGTCAGATAGAAGAAGTCAAATTGAAGGTATCTTGCAATACTTTCAGGCTATGAAGCATAGAGTGCTCTCCGGAACCTATATCCTCTCTCCTCGAAACCAGATTCCTAATTCCCAATGGATCGTATTGCGCATAGTGTACCAAAATGAGGGTATCGGAGTTAAAGAGATATCCCACAGATTAGGAATAAGCAGCAGCGCTGCTACGCAGCTGGTAGATAGTCTCGTAAGAAAAGGATATTTGATCCGGGAAGAAAGTCCGGAAGACCGGCGTGCTTTAAGAATTAGCTTAACGGTGAAAACCAGAGAGCTTATTGATGTCACCAGTGCCCGGGCTTTAGGGGCAGTGCAGTCTCATTTTGACGTATTGACAGATGAAGAGTTACATACTTTTTATAAATTGTGTGTCAAAGTAGCCAATAACATGATAGATAAAGAAGAAAAACTTTAAATATCAACGTTCTGGACATAACATATTTACGGCGGCGAGTGGATCCCGCTACACATTTGAAATATTTCAATCATATTAGCGCAAAGGGCGAGCCTGTTTGCGCTCAGGAGGACATATGAAAACCTGGAAGTATATTTTAGGGCCGTTGATTATCCTGATAATGACGGTGACAGGCTGCGGTTTGGCTACTGATCATCCCGGCAGGCCCATCCAGCAAACCCCGGTAGTACGCGGTGATTTGACCACCAGGATAAATGGCAGCGGTAAAATCGCTGTAGTGACGGACGCCAAATTATCTTTTAGCGGCAACGGTCAACTGACTACGCTAACAGTCAAAGAGGGCGAGGCAGTCACCAGGGGCCAGGTACTGGCTAAACTGGATTCCAGCGGCCTGGAGCTTTCCCTGGCTCAAGCCAAAGTTACTCAAGGGCAGACCCGTTTAGGGCTGACCCAAGCTCAGGCAG
>CAITCX010000395.1 GCA_903890885.1 uncultured Dehalococcoidia bacterium | reverse complement strand
TTTAAGATGATCTCTGATAGCGGTTTTTAATATAAACATATTTGATAGATGCTCAAAATAAACATGCTAAAATAGTAATAATATATTGTAGATATTTTCAGTATGACCGACGATGTGACTACTGGCGATTATCGCCAATCATTGTTTCTCACACGGTCCTCAATTTCTGTATTAGCAACTAGTTAAATGGTATGGCAATAAATATAGATATTACGACCGTTAATGGCTTGCATACAGGACTATCATTTTCTGGGTTGCCATCGTAAACCGCAACAACCTCAGTATATATTATTCGTGCTTCAATTAAAATAGCCTCTGGAATTTCGACTGTTGAGAAGGTCTCTCACCTTTGTTTTTTCTAAGGGGGTTTTAATATTTTTAAGATTGAATTGGGAAGAGCAGTCAAAATGTTTCCTCTGCTTTTCCTTAAACTCATCAATCGTACATATCACTTTTGCCGGATTACCAACGGCTATAACATTGCATGGGACACTTTTTGTTACTACGCTTCCGGCACTAATGATGGAATTCTCTCCGATGCTAACACCTGGTAAAACAATCGCACTATTACCAATGCAAGCGTTATTTCCTATATTTACAGTTCCAATTCTTTCGCCGAAGCTTAACGAAAGGGTACGGTTACTTTCATCATGAGTAAGAAGTTTACAACCCGACGATAGAGTTACCCTATCGCCGATGGTTATAAGCCAGGGATAAGCCGAGTCAATGACCATTCCGAAACTTCCAACCGCTAAGTGTTTACCTACTATCAAGCCTCGCTTTTTATAAAACCAGATCACCAACTTAACAATTAAAGAATAGATGTCCATTTTGTTTTTTACTCCTATTTATGGCATAATAATCCATATTCTTTGAGGCGGGTTCCATTATCCAGACAAGCACAAGGCCAGTTTATATTTGAATTATATCCTTGCTGACGGATTAATTCTAGATGCAGAGAATAAGTTATTACCAAAAAGAGATGAAAAATGTCGCTATTTATTGATGCTATTAAAAGTCAAAAACACTTTATATCACATGGCCGCACGGTCTTTGAAGAATTTTTTAAAAAGCCAAGGCCTGTAAATTTAAAAGCAGATTACCTGGAACATACCATGAGCTGGTTGAGGCGGGCCCAGGATATCAATGAGGACGGCGGGGTTTCCCTGGGGTATTCCTTCTTATTGGGGTGGCTTCGGTCCTTTCCGGAAACCACAGGGTATATAATCCCAACTTTTCTCAATTATTACCATCTCACCAAAAATGAGGAATATTTGAAACGAGCCACCAGGATGGCGGAATGGCTGGTGTCTTTCCAATCTGCTGACGGTTCCATAAAAGCAGTCTGGGGCAACGCCAACTCTAAACCTATAATTTTTGATACCGGACAGGTACTGCAAGGATTGGCCAGTATTTACCAGGAAACCCATCAGGATAAATACCTTAAATCTGCGATTAAGGCAGCCGACTGGCTGGTTGATAAACAGGATGGGGACGGAGCCTGGCGGCAATATGAATTCAATGATATCACCCACGCCTATAACACGCGGGTAGACTGGCCCCTGCTGATGATGTACAGGTTGACTTCCAGTGAAGCCTACTTGAAAGCGGCTTCACGCAACATCGAATGGGTCCTGGGAAATCAAAAGGCTAACGGCTGGTTTAGAAACAACAGCTTTGTTACAAAAAGAGATCCGTTCCTGCATACGATCGCCTATGTTATCGAAGGACTCATCGAAAGCTCGGCGATCACTCAAAACAAGGTTTGGCTTGAGGCGGCCATGAAGCCAAGTGAAGTTCTGCAAACGATCTTTGAAAATAAAAACTGGCTGGCAGGGGAGTATGACCGGGATTGGAACGGAAAGGCAAAGTATAGCTGCGTTACCGGAAACGCCCAAATGGCGATCTGCTGGTTTAGATTATACCAGCTTACGAACAACAAGAAGTTCCTAACCGCTGCCCTGAAAATGAATAATTATCTAAGAGGATTACAGGATATTACGGCTGAAAACCCCGGCATCAAGGGCGCCATGAAAGGCTCTTATCCCATATGGGGCAGATATCTACCTTTTACCTATCCTAATTGGGCTGCCAAGTTCTTTGCCGACGCCTTGATTTTAGAAAGACAAGTCAAATAGTTGTCGATTGATCGGAAGAGCCTGCCAATAAGTGACAGCAAACCGTTTCAGGATGCTGTTTGCCAAAGATACTAAAAAAACAGGATAGCTGTACTGCGCGCCTGGCTATCCGATCTGATACCTAGCCCCCCTCAGCAGAAATCACGTAACTTCTTCAGAAGCAAAAAGTTTCCTCAGTCTCCTTTTGCCTCCCAGAAGGTGGGCAACAAGGAATTATCATTATGACCAAAGTACTCCCTTAAACATGGATTTCGTGAGCAAACTGTGATGAACCTTTAACGGTTTGTGACCGGACTGCAATAGCCGGGCTTTAGAATGGAATTCACAGAGCAAAAAGGGAGCACCTCATGAAACGCAGATTACTTTCAGCGTTGTTAATAATTATCACTCTGGCAACCAATTTCTACAGCCTGCCTGTACATGCTGCTGATTCCGGCAAAGTGCTGGAGCTATTAATAAACGAAGGTTCAGGTACAATTGCTCATGATTCTTCCGGATACGACCACAACGCCAGCATTACGGGGGCAACCTGGGTGCGACTTGAGACGGGTAAATGGGTAT
>CAITCX010000394.1 GCA_903890885.1 uncultured Dehalococcoidia bacterium | reverse complement strand
TGGTATTAATGGTTTTTATTGAGGGTATTTTTTTAATATTTCTTGTCATCTTCAATTTCCCCCTTGGTTTTTTATAAAATTCACTAAATAATCGAAGACTATAGGCACAGGGGCATTGTGACAGGTGGTCGGGGTTCTTTAGACAGGAGACAGGAATTTGTAAGTGGGAAACTGCTCTGGTTCATGCCGCAACCTGTCTCTGCGAGTTTGTGTTGAAGTAGACCATAGCCGGGGTTTTTCTGTCAAGGCTCTGGTGCCACCGCTTTTGGTTGTAAAACGCAAAATAATCAGTTAGCCCCTTCTTTACCTCCGCCATTGACCCATAGGCTTTCAAATAGATGTCCTCATACTTGACGCTTTTCCAGAGACGTTCAATAAAGATGTTGTCTCGCCACCGACCCTTGCCGTCCATACTGATTGCAATACCGTGTGAACTGAGGCACTCAGTAAAGGCCTCTGAGCTGAACTGACTGCCCTGGTCCGTATTGAATATATCCGGGCAGCCGTACCTGGAAATAGCCTCTTCCAAGACCTCCACGCAGAACGAACTGTCCAGCGTGTTGGACAACCGCCAGGACAGCACCATCCGGCTGGCCCAGTCAATAATCGCCACAAGATAGCAAAACCCCCTTGCCATGGGGATATAGGTAATGTCGGCTGCCCATACGTGGTTGGGCCGGATGATCGAAAGGCCGCGCAGCAGATACGGATATTTCTTGTGCCCAGGGTGTGCTGCTGAAAGCCGTGGCTTAACATAGATCGCTTCAATGCCCATCAGGCGCATCAGCCGCCTGACCCGGTCTCGCCCCACATCATAGCCTCGGTCCCAAAGCTCATCGCGTATCTTCCGGCTGCCGTAAAACGACCAGGCAAGATGAATCTCGTCGATCTGACGCATAAGTTCAAGGTCTTTTGCGCTCACCGGCACTGCCTGGTAATAAACACCGGACCTGCACAAATCCAGAAGAGCGCATTGCTGTGTCACGGGAAGCGCTTCCCCCTTGCCGATCATTTCTTTGCGCTCGGCTCGCCTATACGCCCGAGCGCGTGTGATAAAAAATCGTTTTCCATCGACAACTGCCCGATCTTGGCATGCAGGTCCTTCACGCTCGGTACTTGTTCGGGCTTTCTATCCCGGCTGAAAATGTCTGCCGCGTTCTCCAAAAGCTGCTTCTTCCATTCTGTAATCTGGTTCGGATGAACCTGAAACCGCTGGGCCAGCTCTACTATCGTCTGGTCACCTTTGAGGGCTTCCAAGGCTACCTTTGCCTTGAATGCCGGGGCATGATTCCTTCTCGGTTTTTTGCTCATACGCTGCTCCTCCTTCGAGTCATTGTAGAGCAGTTCCTCCACTTATGCACCTGTCTAAATTTTCCAGACCAGCTCTTAGTGTGTTTACACCACGCTGTGCTAAAAGGGATATTGCAATTACCGTTTTACCAAATGCGGTAGTGGCTGCAAGGACTCCGGTATCATGATTAAGCATTGCCTCTGCTGCCATTTCCTGATCCGGCCTGAGCATACCTATAAACTGGCAGTCTATTGGTATTCCTGAAAACCGTTCATCAACGAGTTGTGTTTCAATATTGTGCGCGAGGAGTAGTTCCTGAATCTCTTCAAGGCAGCCTCGTGGCAGCCCTATATATTTGGGGAAATCTTCACAGCAATGTATTATCCGTGGTTTGTCGTAGGTAGGTCGACGCATCGCTTGTG
>CAITCX010000393.1 GCA_903890885.1 uncultured Dehalococcoidia bacterium | reverse complement strand
GCACCAGGGAGGCCATGGCCTGGTTGATCACCGGCGACTGCTCATCCCTGGCCACCCGCTCGGCGCAATCCCTGGGCCGCCTCGGTTTAGTTTCAGGGGCAAGTAAACCGGGCTGCTGTATAGTAGGCAGGGGTAGACTATGACAGATTCCGCCGGCAGGGTCTCCATGATCTAATATATCCGGTAAGAATGACCTGCCCAGCTCATAAGGCTGCAATAGCCCGTTCCCGATCAGGACCTGTCCGGAGTGCTCGCTGTTTCCGGCGTCGATATACCAGCCGCCCATTCTGGAATAGCTGTACAAGCCGCCCATTATATGCCGTCCGGCATACTGCAGCTTTTCCCGTGCCTCGGCGTTGTCGACGCAGCCGATGGTCAGTTCGCCCCTGACACCTACCGGCAGCTGCTGGACCGGTTCGGTAAAATACAGTACCTCTCTTTTATAAGCCAAAGACAATCGCCTGGCCAGCACCTCGGACTTGAACTTGCCGAGATCTGATTTATAGAAGTTCTGGCGGCCGAGGTTGCGCTTTTCTACCTTGTCATGGTCAACCAGGATAATCCTGTGATCCTTCCCGATTAACAGGCGGCAGAGCCCCTCGGCGACCATGGAACCTGTCCCGCCCGTTCCTACCACCATAATTAAACCATTCTCTGAAATCCTGTTTAGTCTCCAGCTCATAGCCGGTACCTCATGATATCGGCGATGGTGCCGTGATAAACCAGGTCAAGCAGTGGATATTCCTTCTTTTTATCCAGGGCCTGCCACATCTTGATGATGTCCTGGGGATGTTTCTTGGAGCGATTACTAAGGTCCGCTCCTCGAGAGAAGAAGGACTTGAAGAAATCGTCCGGTATCTCTCCCAGGTTGGCCGAGTATTTATGGCTGCCGCCGCAGGTCCTGCCGTCGTTGTAGACATTAGCCAGCGGCGCCTTATAGACTCTATCCTTAAGGCCAGTGGGACGATCGAAGACGGCAAAGACATAAGGCGGGTGGCCGGCCTTGCAGAGAAAAATCAAATTCGGCAGGGGGATATCGTAGCGCTTCGGGGCTTTTCCGGCGTCTTCCTGCAGCGCCAGCCTCCGGACTCCTGCAGGAACATATAGCGCGACCTGGGCTCCCTCCTTGGTATTGGCCCACCAGAGGGTATTAGGCGGTAGCAGCCCGGAATCATAAGAGATCTCGTTGGTAATAGCCCTGGCAATATCGTAAGCATCCACCATCCGGTACCGCCCGTTCCCCTTCTTCTCAAAGTCCTGCATCACAACGGCTTCGCTGTAGAAGTCCAGGCGCAACAAAAGCCGGTCCTTACCGACGGACAGGGATTCCGGCACAACCTTCTTAAAAGGTGAGGGCAGATCGTTTTTAATTTTTACTGTCATGTTTATCCTCGCTTAACACATTGACTAACCGTTTACTGAAGCCTGCACTGATATATTCAATGACTTTGGCGGACCGGCCAGGAACATTAGCCGTCAGCCAGCCGTTGAAAACGTCCATGTCTTCCTTGATTTTCAGGTATAGCTGCCATTGGCGGGCCAGTTCCAGTACGCTCTCTTTGTCCCAGGTGCTGGTCGGTGATCCGTTGGGATAAGTATCCAGCCAGAGATTGCCGGTACTGGCAAAGACCCACTGTACCCAGGGAACGAAGTTCCTGTAAGGCGAGTCCTCGAGTACGTCCTCAACATCCTCAGGGTCCCAGCCGGTGTTATTTATCAGGCCGACCAGTGCGACGGCAGCTTCACGGTCTTCAAATCCCATGATGAAGCGATCGACTACCGCTGCCCGGCTGGAGTGACTGAAAGGGCAGGCCAGAATCGTTTCCGCCAGGAGCTGGGCCTTGCTCATCTTGTTGAAACCTTCATATGCTGCGGCACCGCTGCCGTATTCACCCAGCCCGCGCCATTCCATCGGTATTCTATCCAGCAGGGTCTGCAGACAAGAGACATAAGTGTACTCCTGGCCTTTGATCGGGAAATATTGTTTGGAGAAGATCTTCACAAACTGCTTCGCCGCGTCTTCCGGAGCCATCTTGAGCATCTTGTCCAGTTCGCCCGGCATAAAGTCCCTGACCAGGTTGTAGAACTGGATGGCCTGGCCGGCGCCGGAGAAATGTTTGATCGCTTCTCTCAGCAAGTAAGGGTTAATAACAAATCTCCGGCGTAAAATCGTGGTTATCATTCCTGGCCCTCCAGGTCTTCGAAGTCAAAGGGCTCCAGCTCACTATCTTCCGGCTGCCTCAGACTGGTGCCGAGATATTTCAGTTCTTCAACCGCGGAGCGCGTGGACTTGATGTAAGAACTAACCTCGGCGATGGCCAGGTTGATTTCACTTTGACGGTCCAGGCATTTGGCAATATCCACTTTCCCCTTAGAGTCGATCAGGTGGGATGCCAGCTCGGATATCTGAAACTTCTTTTCTGGCACTTTTTTTAATACCGCGACTATTCTCTTGTTGGTGATGGTCATGGCTCTTATCCTTTGGTCCCGACTCTCTTTGAAAATGTTATCTTTTCCGTATCTCCCTCTTTGGCAGTCTTGGATTCGGCGTTGCTCAGCTCGGGAAAGAAATTGGACAGCGATTGGCGGACCTCATCTATGGACATGTTGGGATCAGGGTCTTCGTAATGTTTACCTTCGTATATAAAAATTCTCGACATTGTGTTATTTTCCCTCCCATTTGTTATTGGCTTCCTCAAGGATGTCAGGTAATTGCTCGAGAGCCGTGTTAAGGTTTCCCTCGAGGTTTTTGACTACAAATCCCTTTTCAGACATCAGGGACACTCTGACTACACTGGCTAACTCTTCAACCGATAGTTTGCGCTTCCATTTGGAGACAACTATAATCTTGGCTGGTTTAAGCGGCTCTGTACGCGTTTCTGATTGTTTCTCAAGTTCTGCCGGCTTCGGAGCTGTCGCCACAACTTCCATAGGCGGATCGTTTTTCAATATCTCCGCCGCTTTACCTGCCACCTCAATAACCGCAGTCCGGGTTTCCGGTTTCATCGAGGTAACAGGCGGAGTTGTTGTAACAACCGGCTCAGGGGATGGTGGTGCGCAGGGAGGCGGTTCAAGCTTTTTACTTTTCTTCTGCCTGTTTAATATCTGGTTGACCTCTTCTCTGAGGGCAGCGGTCGGCAG
>CAITCX010000392.1 GCA_903890885.1 uncultured Dehalococcoidia bacterium | reverse complement strand
GTGGTAATCCAATATACCTAAAGATAGGCGCTGATGGAATGTATTATCTATGTTCTAACCTGGCTATAGCTACGGCTGATAAATACATTGGTCCAGCAAACTACAAAATACCAATAAAATATGATGCGGCGGCGGCCGTTGGCGCTATCGGGCAGGTATATTTTAATGATTCCGGCACACAGCCGGCTCGATTGTTATGCAATATCTCGACGATTAGCAAAGATGTTTTTATCATCTCTAACAACGTCACCTACCTCCTGCAAATTAAACATGATGCCGCGGCCGCTGTTAATGGCAAGGCTCTGTACTACGATGATGGAGCCGATAACCGTCTGGAGTGTGCCAATGCTGGAGGTATCGATGCATTATTGGATTTGGCGCTAAATTCTCAGGCTTTCGCTTGGTATGCGCTACCTGGGTCAAAAGGTCAACTTTATCGGCAGGGAACTTACGGGGATGTAAAGCTGCGTGCCGGTGGTAGTTGGAGTGATAGCTCGGATTGCGGTTCTCGGTGTCGGGCTGCGAATAAGGATCGCTGGGATGCGAGTTCGGCTATCGGGGCGCGGGCGGTTTCGGAGCCACTTTAAACGGAATACATTGGCAATTTAATTTGGGCTACGAGGTGTATCAGGTTGAAAGGAGTGAGTTATGAAAGGTTATCCCAAATCTATAGCAACAAAAGAAGACTTAAAATACCTTTTGACTCAGGATGAATTCAAAGATAGAGCCAAAGAGTACCTGAATCAGCTCTCAAAAGTGGATGACAGTAAAGTCACTAAGGCAATTTCTCCTATAAACCCTGCTAAACTTGATGGTGATTGGAATACAGTTTTAATAGATAACCCAATGCCAGCATGGAAGAGATTGGGATTCAAAGACAAACAAGATATCGATGTAATGGTACAGACCATAAAGTAGTATTAAAAAGTGAGCACCGATGGGCAACAACTGGATTGATAACCTAAAAGACCTCTGGGACAGAATTATAACTAATTTAACTGTCACCAGAATAGGCTATCTTGACCGTATCAAGAATCTCACCAGACCGCAGACCAATGTTCAGGCAACAACTAATGCTCTTACAATTATCGGCACGGCTATAGAGTACACTGTCCCATTCCGTGTATCCGGGTTGATATCACTAGCCCTTATGCAGGCCGGGGACACCTTTTTAGTTACTGAGGAAATTAGAGACTGGGACGATGCTTCCTATGTAGAGTACGGCAGGAATACTTATGTTAATGTTCAGACGTCCCCGATGGTGCATTTCTCGGAAAAAGTCTGTCAGGGGTGGAGGGTATCAATCCAGATGATAGCTGGAGCAAACAGGAATGTCGCTTACCAATTCTTCAAGGAGGTCAAGAGTGCCTGAATTTCCTCCATTGGTTATATCCGGTCTCGGTATTTATGGCGATGGTTCAGATGGTCCTCATACTGTAGCCGCTGACGAAAACCTTGTCAGGGACATGTATTACACCAACCTCACTATAAATAACACATTTCATCTTTACCCCTGCGGCTTCCGCATCTTCTGCACTGGCATACTGACGAACAACGGGATTATTGACAATAGGGGGGGTGATGGTGGCAACGCCGTAAGCGGCGTTGCTGGTAGCCCTGGTCTTGGCGCAGCTGCTGGTTCATTGGGCGGTGGTAGCAATGGCGCAGCAGGTGTTAGGGCTGGTGTAGCTGCTGGTTATCACACTGGTTCCGGTGGTGGTGGAGGTGGAGGTGGAGTAATATTTATTGCTGCTTATCAGATTATCAATAACGGTGAAATTTACGCTATAGGGGGAAAAGCCGGAAATGGATTTGTAGAGGCTACAAATGCGGCGGGCAGTGCCATTGGGAATAATGGGGTTGCATCCGCTAATAGTTTGGGCGGTTCAGGTGGTATTGCTGGTGACACAACTTTACCAGGCGCCAAAGCTGGAGGTGCTGGTGGAATAGCAACTGCTCCCGTAGCAACGGAAACTGGTTTTCGTAGTTTACCATTCTCTGCAAATTTAAGATTACCCTCAACGGGAGTTACTATAAAAGGCGGCAGTGGGGGTGGTAGTGGTGCTGCCGCTCAAGAAGCGACTCTTAATGCTTGTGCCGCTGGTAGTGGAGGAGGCGGGGGAGGGTTAGTTATTCTTATATATTCTCTTCTTACTTTAGGATTTGTAAGTGTTCTTGGTGGCGCGCTCTCTCTGATTACTAAAATCGGAACAGGCGCAGGTACTAGTGCATATGTAGGTAATGATGGTACTGTTATTCTAATTAAGAATTAATATAGTATAATAATACTGTCGATAGGACAATTGGTTAGGAACAGGGGGTGCCTATGAATACGAAAAAGATTATAATCGGAGGACTTGGCGTTTTGGGAACAATAGCAGCTATCCTTATATTTAAGAAGCCCGCGCAAGCAAGCACAAAGGGAACGCTTAAGATAAATTCTGTGCCCGCGGGAGCTATAGTGGATATTGGTGGGACAGTAGTAGGGTTCACGCCTCTAACCCTACAATTAAACGCAGGGGGATACACTATCAAGTTGTCCTCCGATGGTTATGAGACAGCTACGAAATCCGCCACTGTTACTACAGGAGAAACTACAACGGTGGATGTTACACTAAAATTATTAACCTCCGGAGATTTTATTTGCGAATATGATGGCTTAAAGTTCACCACCTTATTGGATTTACTGGAGCATACCTCAACGCAACACCCGAATTGTTGTCCCTATGGTGACGCTATCTGTTTCACGTCTTTCGATGCTCTTGT
>CAITCX010000391.1 GCA_903890885.1 uncultured Dehalococcoidia bacterium | reverse complement strand
TCCGTGATTCTATCTTTATTGGTTTACCAGTATATTTGAAACCATTCGTTGGATTTGGCGTCAATAAGTGTGTTGCGGTCTGTTTGGCTAATTTCCCGATTTTGATCAATGTCGTGGACTTGAATCAGCCAGACCGGGCCATTGGTGGTCTGGTTAGTATCTTCTAACGGACCAATGACGTTGTTAAGAGCTAAGGTCACTTTACCGTCACTTCCGAAAACTGCGGCATCAATAGCCTCTCCCAGCGTGCCCTTGGCAACACTCCCCAGGTCGCCGCCGTTAGTAGCTGCATCGGTATACTGGGAGTTAGCTTTTGCCAGTGAATCCCAGTCATTGCCGTCGCCGCCCGTGGCCAGTTTTATTCCTATGTCCTTAGCTTCTGTTTCATTCCCCAGAAGGATGCCGTAGATATGGGCCTGGGTTTCGGCTTCTTTGGTCTCTGTGACCTTTAATAACCAGTAACCAGGATTTTGTGTTGTATTATCTTCAAACGTCACTAAGTTATTTAATACAGTGTCAGGGCTGAATATTTTGTTCTCCAGGTTTGATACACTGCCTTTGCTCAACGCGGTTGAAAGTGTCCCCTTGGTAACCCAACCCAGATCTCCTTTTTTATCTTTGGTGCCCTGATCTACGGATAGTTCCGCAGCGAGACTTGTGAAGTTCTCGCCATTGGCTAATCTGGCTTTAACTTTTTCAACGTCAGAAGGTCCTCCCACTTGCATAGCCCAGACTGCCCTGTGCTCGGCAGTAACAGGGATTTGCGGAGAAAAGAAATCCGTTCTCAGTTTTTCAGATATCAACTGCCTGCGAACGCTGTCCTGCGTTACTTTATCGTTAGGCAGGCTATTATCTTTGATATATTTGGTGATATTGTCATCGTTGACAGTAATCGGCGGGTCAAGCTTGGCAGCCGCTTCTGTCATAAAGAAATTTTGTTCTATTGACTGTACGGCGATGCTGGCATAGGTTTGTTGTTGGCTGGGATTTACTTCTTTCACGTTATAACTGGCCAAAGTATCAACAAGGTAATCCATATTGTATTCTGTGTTGCCTATTTTCAGGACGACCTCATGCAATGGCCTGTATTTAGCCATATAAAATCCAAGGCCTAATATCACTAGAATCGCTGCGATAATGCCGATTCCAGCGAAAAACACAATACGCTGAAGCCTGTTCTCTTTCTGCCAGTGAGTTAGTTGGCGGTGGGTCATCTCACGTTGTGGTTTTCCGATTTTCTTCTTAGGCAAGCAATTCCCCCTTTATGCCCGAAGATTTTAGCCTGAGGCCAGTCTATAGCGGGCAACAATTCCATTCTATTATAGCGAAAAAGACCGCCTTTTCAAATTAGTATATCAGATCAGTCCCAAATTGGTCCGAATATGGTACTTTCAAGCTGATTCACTACTTCAATCAGTCTTTAACCCCATGGCTATCAAGAACTAATCAAACGTAATATATGATTTGAGGTAAGTTGCTCATGGAGGCTTTAGGATTTTGAAAAAGTAGTTTGTTTGGCGTATTCGACTATATGCACGATGCGATGATCGTGCTATAATATTAATAAGATAGACTACGTTGTTTTCATGTTCTCTCCTTTTTTCAGCCTACCAGAGATGGTAGGCTGAATTAATTTGGAGGTAGTATTTTCGGCATTCGGTAAAGTACAGGATGGATTTAAGTTGACGTTGTGTTACAATATTGGCACAATAGTAGAAAGTTTTTGGGTGA
>CAITCX010000390.1 GCA_903890885.1 uncultured Dehalococcoidia bacterium | reverse complement strand
TGCATCTCCCCAGGTCCAGGCATAGTAGTCTTTAGGTAAACCTACAAATGGTATAGTCTCGGTATCGCCGCTATAAAATCCACCCGGATCAGGCAGCGGGAAATACTCGGTACGGGCTTTCCCTGCGAAAACAGCGGGATTACTGGCCGTGCCATTCAACAGGTATTTTTCACCTCTTTCCCAGTTGCCGTTGACCAGGAACAGGGGGCTGCCTCCTACTCCCAGATAATCACGTTGTCTTGAGTAGACTTTTCCCACAGTTTGATCACTCAGGGTTTTCGCTCCAATAAGATTATCAATCATGAAGTCGTCACCAAGGGTAAAGTAGAAATCGGGATCGTTGGCCTTGACATTGCTAATATTCAGGCGGTACAGGTCCGCGTTAAACATCTGTTTGTCACGCTCAGGATGGGAATCTCCCTGGACACCGAAGCTGAATATACTGCCGACTGCCCTCTGGGTATGAAAGGTAGAATCAGTACCGGCTGAAAAATCAGGTGATCCTGAAACCTGGTGGCAGACTCGGTAGTGATACTGCGTGTCCTTCTCCAGATTGGCAATCTTGATCTCCAAAGGTAAATCTTTTTGCAGAGTATTAACGCCGGTGTACAGGGGATAATTTCCTTGAGATTTGCCGTATTCTATATAAGCATCAGTAATAACTGAATTCATCAGGCTGAATGTAATGGACTCTGAGGTGGGACTGCCGAGTATGACAGTTCCGAGAAAGGGACTGCTATTGGTAGTCTTAGGCACTGCTGGCACCGGAGCAGAAACAACTGGAGGAGCCTGTTGTGGTGCTGGCGGTGGGGCTGCGGGAGGTGGTGCTGGCGGCTGCGGAGGTTGTGCCGGGGGAGCAGCTGGTGGTGGTGGTGGTGGTGGTGGCTGCGGAGGTTGCCCCGGTTGTGCTGGCTGTCCGGTTGTTGCAGGGGTTGTTGTGTTGCCAGCCAGATAAATTTCTGCGATTTTGGCCGTACAGCTGGTCATAAAAATGGACAGGATAATTACAAAGGCCATTGTCAGTTTTATTAACTTTTCCTTTTTCATTTCAATCCTCTGAGATAATATATTTAACAGGGCCTAAAAACAGTCTTTATTTTGGCTGGCTGGCATTAATAGTATATGAATAAGCTATCTCGCCGTTTGGATGTTGAGTAGTAGCTTCCGATGGCCCATAGGTCTTGATATAATCTACGTTCACCCCTGAATCAGTTACTGTTACCCGCATATGACCAGAACTGGGCATTATGACCCCTTCCTTGTAACCAATAACTTGCGCCATGCTTTGATTACCTTTTGCGCCCGGCTGAGGGCACTCCTGATACACTACGCCATTTAGCTGCTGGTAAGCATATAAATGGTCATGTCCGTGAAAGAACGCGGTTACATGATTATCCACCAGCAACTGCTGGATGGATTTCCCCCAACCTGGCCTGTTCTTATCAAATCCCCAGGTGCCGTCGGCATTTTGGCCTCCCCACTCATAAAGATTGGCTGCCTCGACTCCTCCCCGGCCGTTACCTGCGCTGCCCAGACTTAAAGCGCCTACCAGGTGATGGGAAAAAACAAACTTGTATTTGGTATGGCTGTTTTCCAGGGTGGTCTTCAACCAATCATATTGGACTCTGCCCAACGTCCAATCCCAGCCGGCAGCGCCCTGTTTATTAGTATATGTAAAGGGATCCAGGACTACGAAGAGTGAATCGCCCCATTCCCAGGCATAGTAGTTGAGGCCGCCTTTGTTATAAAAAGTGTCAGGAGTTGGATTCGGGAAGTATACATCACGAGATTGATAATCCCAGGGTTTTCTGCCGTCATGGTTACCAAGAACCAGATACAGCGGCACTGAACCACCGAAAATGCTGAAATAGCTCCGGCGGTCCTGGTAAACAGCGGCGGTCTCCTGGTAGCTTTTGGGATTCAGCTTTTCGGTCATAAAAGTGTCTCCCATGTCTATGTTGAAATCAGGATGCTCACTTAGAATATTCTGGAATGCCAGTTTTACCTTGGCCGGGTCGGTGTTATCGTCCCAATGAGGGTCGGCATCAATGGTAAAAACAAAACTTTCGCCGGGCGCTCTCTGTGTAATGAAAGTATCTTCCGTGCCGGCTTTAAAGTCGGAATCAATGGCGGTCTTATGGCAGATTCGATAGTAATATCGTGTGTCTTTACTTAGCCCGGTAACCTGGATGTCAAGAGTATGGTCTTTCTGCAAACTGAAAACATTGGTCTGGAGATCGTAATTATTGGTTATTTTACCATATTGAATAAACAGGTCAGCCGCAGCCGGAGCCAATAAGCTCAAAGTTATGGAGTCAGTGGTGGGCTTACCCAACAACACATTTCCCGGAAAATCCTTCTTGTTAAGGACGGTTGAAGAAACGACTTCTGATGAAGCAGAGACTGATGCAGTGGTTGTCGGAGCAACGACTGTCGGGATAATCGCTGCCGCCATTGTAGTATCATTTGAGGCAGAAGAGCCGCTGCGACCTTTTCCACGATTGTTGCCCTGCTCTGGTTGTGTACCCTGGGCTGGGGATGCTGATGTCGGAGGCACAGCAGAAATCGACCCGGGGGTTCCTGCCTGTAATGGGGGTGCTGGTTGTGCTGGCGGCGGCGGAGCAGTTGTTGAGGGAGGAACCGCTTGCACTGGCGGTTCTGCATGCGCTGGCGGTGCTGCTTGAACTGGTGGCGCTGCCTGAACTGGTGGTGGTGGCGGCGGTGGTGGTGCAGTGGTAGCCGGTGTCCCGGCACATCCGGTCAGAATAATACTAATAACCACGATTACCACCAGTGTAGAATAAAACTTTCTCATGGTGATTACTCTCTTTATATATATAATTAAATTTCTACTTCTATACATTCATCCTGTAATTGTTTTTATCCAAAATGTTTATTTGATTATCATTTCAATCATCCAGGAAGATAGTGTTTAACCTTCTCGGCGTTTTATGGTTTCCTCTAACCTGTGCCGATCAATTATCTGAATTTGCCCTGGTTTAGTTTGTATTAGACCTTGCTTGCGGAAAAGACCCAGGGTCTCCGTCACCGTTTGACGTACTGCTCCAATTCGATTGCCAATCTCTTCGTGAGTGATATCGATTAATACTCCTGAAGCCGCATCGGCATTAGTAAGCAAATAATAGGCTAGCCGAATTGTTACCGGATTGTAGACTGTTTCTACAAGATGGTCCTCAAGTAGATATAAGCGCGTACACATAGTCTCCAAAATCCGCAGCATCAAATCCGGTTGAAGTTTGAGATGCTCCAGAACTTGCGCCCGGGTTATTACTCCAATCATGCTATCCGTTACAGCTTCGGCATAATTTTTCTGCATTCTACGATCAAATATTCCTCTGACACCGAAAATTCCCCCTGGTGAAATATAGCGGGTTACTAGGCGCTTTCCGTTAGCCGTGAGGCGGTACATTTCAACCCTACCCTGGCTTAAGAGATATAACCTTTCACAGGACGCGGCCTCCGGCATGAAGATAATACTGCCAGCTTTATAAGAGCGGGTTTCCATCTTGCTAAAAAGCAGTTTTAGTTCCGTCGATCTAAGTCCCTTAAAAAGATCGCTATCGTAGAATAAATTACTATCTTGCTGAGACTTGTCAGTGATACTCGAGAACACGTTGCCCAACTTCCCGGATATTATTTTGTTCTTGCTCATATTTTAACTATATTGCCGGTAATATTCTGTCGTCAAGACGACATCGTAAAAGAGTCGTATCTATATTATTATGTTGGGGAAGCGGAAACTGCTGCAAAAGCCTGGTCGTCCCGGTATTTTCGGTTAGCATAACGATGATTACGATATTTTCTACCAGTGCCGAAATTATCCTCCTTACGCTTGTTTACCTCTTTTTAAAATATAACTAGGTTGCGGATTAATGCATCTCATGCGAATTATTATGAAAGATAGCTGATATTGTCATATTCTAAAAAAACCAACGAAATACGCCCCGAAAACTTGACTGTTTTCGGGGCGTATTTTTATATTTCAGGAAGAAAGCTATATTGTTTAAGCTTTTATCTTCATTTTTGGCTGATAGTATAAGAGTAGGCTACCTCACCATTAGTGTGACCTGCCGGTTCTTGTCCCGGCAGATAGACTTTGATGTAATCTACCTTAATGCTTCCATCCGATACAGATACGCAAACATGTCCGGGGCTGGGCATAAAAACGCCATTCACGTAACCGAAGGTCGTGGCTTTCATCGCATCACCACCCGAACCCGGCTGGGGACATTCTTGATATATGATCCCGTTGAATTCCTGCTTGCCGAAAAAGTGGTCATGTCCATGGAAAACCATGGTTACGTGGTTATCTACCAATAATTGCTGTATGGGTTTCCCCCAGCCTGGTCGGTTAGTATCAAATCCCGGGGTGCCGTCGGTATTTTGGCCTCCCCATTCAAAGAACCTGGCTGTTTCAACTCCCCCACGGCCATTGCCGCCGGCGCCTAAATCATTACCACCAATAAGGTGATGAGTAAAAACAAACTTGTATTTCGCCTGGCTTTTTTCCATAGTGGCCTTCAACCAATCATATTGGACTTTGCCCAGGGTCCAGTCCCAGCCTGCAGCTCCTTTCGCAGTAGTAAACGAGAATGGATCCAGGACAACGAAAAGCGAACCGCCCCATTCCCAGGAGTAGTAGTTGCGGCCGCCGCTATAAAAACTGTCCGCAGTTGGATTCGGATAGTACACATCTCGAGCCTGATTATCCCAGGGTGTCAGGGCATCATGATTACCCAATACCATATAAAGCGGCACTGAACCACCGAAAACGCCGTAAAAGTTCCTGCGGTCCTGGTATATTGCGGCTGTCTCATCGTAGCTTTTGGGAGCCAGCTTTTCGCTCATGAAAGTGTCACCCAGATCGATATCGAAATCAGGATGCTCATTCAGAATATTCTGGAAAGCCAGTTTTACCTTGGCCGGGTCTGTACCGCTGTCAAAATGAGGGTCGGCATCCACAGTAAAGACAAAACTCTCTCCGGGTGGGCGCTGGGTAATAAAAGCACCTTCCGTACCGGCATTAAAGGCGGCATCAGCAGCGGTCTTATGACAAATCCGATAGTAATATTGCGTGTCTTTACTCAGGCCGGTTATCTTGATGTCCAGCGGTTGGTCTTTCTGCAAACTGAAAACGCCGGTCTGGGTGTCATACTGATTGGATTTTTTCCCATATTGAATAAAAAGTTCAGCGGAAGCCGGCGACAACAAACTCAGGGTTATGGAGTCAGCAGTGGGCTGCCACAAAAGGACATTTCCCGGAAAAGCCTGAGTGTTCATCGTGGTAGAGGCAACAGCTACCGATGTTGCGATGACTGAGGCTGCGGCTGTTGCAGCGGCGGCAGCAGGTCCAACGGCTGATGGAGTAGTGCCTGTTGCAGTAGAGGTGCCAGCATTCTTTTTTGCACCTTTAGGCTGGGCTCCCTGCGCCGGTTGCTTACCAGGCGCTGCGGATGGTGATGGAGGAGCCACAACGGAAGTCGACTCCGGCAGTGGTGAGGAGGCTGATGTCGAAGGCCCAGCAGGTGTCGGCACCGGCACTGCTGGTGTTGCTGATATCGAAACCACAGCAGTAGTCGAAGGCACAGCAGCAGTCGACGCAGGAACTGCAGCGGATGTTGCTGCTGGAGAAACGGGTTTGGTTGTTGAAGTCGCCACCGCCCCGACACATCCGGTCAGCATAACGCTAATTACAACAATTCCTACCAGTGCCGAAAATACCTTCCTCACGTTTGTCTCCCTCATTTTCTTAAATTATAGGTCTGATTCAGCAAAAACTCCAACCGAAGTCAATTTTATCACACAATTGTTAGTAATTTGTTAATATACTATTTTTAACTGTATTTTGAAGTAAATAGGAAGTAAAAATGAATTGTAATTAATAACAAATATCAATTCAAATCCGGGCATTTACAAGTTTTCAATTCGAAAATAAACACTTAATTCAGGTATGTTGGATCCTCCCAGCACGATGGGAACCCGCGCGTTCAAAGGCAAACTGCTCGGGCAATTCATATGGGTTTCCAGGCCAATGCCGGGGATAAGCGCAGTAGCGCGATTGCCTTCAATCTCTACGATCACCCCTTCCCCACGCCACTGGGGAGTCTCTGAAAGATACACCAGGGTCCAGTGCTGGTTGGAACGCCTCTCTACCTGCCGCATATTACTCATAACAGCCTCGGTTGCCGCCAGTCTCAGGAGAATTTCCTGAGAAGTTAAAAGAGCCCGGCCCCGAATATGGGCACGCAGCTGTTGATGGGCTATCAAGTCCTGATAGCGTCTCAGAGGGCTGGTGACCTGAGTATAGGCCTCCAGACCAGTACCAGCGTGTCTATCCGCTACACTCTTGAGTTGTCCGCGCTTCATTAAACGGCGAAGGGCGTACATCCCTGCCAGACCCTCCGGTAACTCGGGGATTTGAGAGGCCTGCTGCGTAGAAAATACCAGAGGGATACCCTCTTTGAGCGCATAGGCAGCCACTGCTTCCCCTGCCATAAGCATGGCTTCCCTCACAATCATCTGGCTTTTTAATGAGCTTGCCGCACGAAACACAATTTCCCCGTTTTCAACGCGAATATCAACTTCCGGCAGGTCTATGTTGACCGCACCATTGTTCTGGCGGTGGGCCTGATTGTTCCGGGCTATAGAGAGCAGCCTCTCAAAAGGCTGTTCAGTCAACCTGTCCTCAACCTGGTCGTAAGTGAGCCTCGAGACCCGCACCCAACTGGGCACTATATCCACACCGACAATCACCCCTTGTGAATCCAGGTTCAGGCCAAAGGACAACGCCGGCGAGACATCACGGATGCCTAATCCTAACCGCTGGCTGACTTCAGCAGGTAACATCGGCACCGTCGTTTCCGGTAAATAGAGGCTGGTGGAACGATTGCGCGCTTCAAGGTCAGCCGGACTGTCTGAAGGGACCAGGGCGGCAACGTCTGCCACATGGACCCACAGGCGGGTGGGGCTTTCCAAACTCACAGCGTCATCAGGGTCATTGGTCCATGCGTTATCGATAGCATAAGCCGGAAGGTGGGTAAGGTCTACCCGCTCTTCCTCTGGCAATTCTGGCAAATCGGCGACTGGAACTGAAAGCGAAACTCCGAAACGTTGCGGATAAGGATTAAACCTTTTTTCCCAGCGCCCCAGTTCTAATAATAATGCGTGCGCATTTTGGGGAGTCTGACTGCGGCCCAGTTCACGCATAATCCGACTTTCCTGGCCTGCGCCTAGCGCCACGGCCTCAACATCGGCAAGAAAAGGGCTGTCATCCGGGGTTAGC
>CAITCX010000389.1 GCA_903890885.1 uncultured Dehalococcoidia bacterium | reverse complement strand
CTGAAAGCCATCTCTTTGCTGGCGGAGAACGGGGCCGACATCATCGAACTGGGCATACCCTTTTCCGACCCCCTGGCGGATGGCGCCACCATACAGGAGTCCAGTTACCAGGCGCTGCTCAAAGGGGTAAATACCGACACCTGCCTTGAAATCGCCAGGCAGGCCAGGGAAAAAACCAGTGTACCGCTGGTTTTCATGACCTATTACAATCCAGTCCTGCAATATGGGCTGGAGAAATTCTGCCAGGCGTGTTTTATAGCTGGAATTGACGGGCTGATTGTACCAGATCTGCCGCCGGAAGAAGGCACCGCCTTAGAATCTATGGCGCATAAAAATGGGTTGGACCTGATCTATTTGCTGGCGCCCACCAGCACTCCAGAGAGAATCCAAATGGTAGCTGAAAGGTCGAGCGGCTATATCTACCTGGTTTCCGTGGCCGGTGTCACCGGCGCCCGCAGCAGCCTGCCAACCGATTTAACGTCCTTTATCTGCAGAGTCCGTCAGGCAACCCAAAAGCCTCTTTGCGTCGGCTTTGGCATTTCCACACCTGAACAAGCGGAGCAGATAGGCAAACTGGCTGATGGTGTCATTATCGGCAGCAAGCTTATTCAACTGATGAAAGTGGATAAGACTCTTAACAGCCTGGCAGAGTTTATCAGAAGCGTGAGGAGCGCTCTGGGCTGACCTTCAAGCGGGAGTTTACCAAATTCAACGCATATGTTGTATTATTAATATAGGATTAAGTATTTCTATTGAAGCAGCCTGAGAGGAAATGCGTTGATTTCTGATATGCCCATCATTGAGGAGAGTTTCGACAGCCTTGCGCTGCTTAGTGCTGAAACTGGACTGGGCCTCGACTGGAACCTGGTTTTTACCCTTCCGCCCTGGATGAGAGCTATATGGCAGAATTTCGGTACCGGGGCAAATCTGTTTTTAAGGTCAGTCAGACAGAATAATCAGGTTCTGGGCATCGCTCCGCTGCAAATCCGGCAGGGTACGGCCTCCTTGATCGGCACTGTCGACGTCTGTGATTACCAGGACTTTATCACCGTACCCGGCCGTGAGAGGGAATTCTATCAGGCTATAATAGATGAATTACTGGAGCGGAAGATCAACCGGTTGCATTTGGAAACCATCCGGGCCGATTCCACTATAGTTACTCACCTGATGCCATTGGCCCAGGAACGGGGGTTTAAAGTCGAATATCATAAATCTGACGTCTCTTCAGATATGCAGTTGCCTGCGGATTGGAACGACTATCTGACAATTCTTGAGAGCAAACAGAGGCATGAACTCAAGCGCAAAATGCGCAACCTCAATGAGGCTGTCGTGACCAACTATCGCACTGTTGAGGTCAAAGACGATCTATTGTCTGCCACGGAGGACTTCTTGAAGCTTTTCCCGGAGTCCCGGGGAGATAAAGCCAGGTTCATGACCTCTGCCATGCAGATGTATTTTCGCTCGCTGGCTGCAGCCCTGGCAGACACGGGGATATTACGCTACGGATCACTTGAACTGAATGGACAACCCATCGCCATGGTGATGTACTTCGATTACCTGGATAACTATTATCTTTATAACAGCGCTTACGATCCTGTTTACCGCTCGTTGAGTGTGGGCATCATCTCCAAAGCCCTGTGCATCAAAGACGGTATCGAAAAAGGTAAACAAAGGTTCGACTTTTTAAAAGGGCCGGAAGTTTATAAATCTCATCTGGGTGGTGGAGAATTTCCCGTATATAGCTGTGAGATCACTTTTTAACAACAAACTGAAAAAGATATGTCTGATAGACGATATAAAATAGCCTTTTTAAGCGTGCACAGCTCGCCGCTGGGTCAACCCGGCCTGGGGGATACCGGAGGCATGAGCATCTATATCCGCGAACTGACCAGGGAACTGGCCCTCATGGGGCACGCCGTCGATATCTTTACCCGCTCCCAGGAGACCGATACTCCCAAAATAATCGAACTTGCTCCTGGCGTGCGCCTGGTCTTTATCAAAGCCGGTGAGCAGGCAGACATCGATAAGCTGCTGGTCTACAATACCGCCCCGGATTTTGCCTGCGCGGTGGAAAACTTCAGGAAATCACAAGATCTTAAATACGACCTGATTTTCAGCCACTACTGGATATCGGGGATCGCTGGACAGTATCTGCAGGCCTGGTGGCAGGTACCGCAAGTGATTATGTTCCATACCCTGGGCGCTATTAAAAACGCCCTGGGCATCGGAGAAGATGAATCTGATTTAAGACAGGAAGAGGAGCGATTGGTAGCCAGGGATAGCCGCTGCGTCATCGCGTCGACCGAGACAGAAAAAACTGCTTTGTTCCGCTTTTACGATGTCCCGCCAGAAAAAGTGGTAGTTTTGCCGTGTGGAGTCAACTTGAGTAAGTTTAAACCCATGGACAAGGCCGCCATGCGTAAAAAACTGGGACTGGGGGAAAACCCTATCAT
>CAITCX010000388.1 GCA_903890885.1 uncultured Dehalococcoidia bacterium | reverse complement strand
TCCAAAGGTTTTAAATTTAACATCGGCCAGTTTATTGTCTTTGACCTTAATATAAAAGGTCATCATATCTCCGCAGACCGGATTACCCACTTCGCCGACACCGTCGGGGTTTTCTATCTCACCGACGTTGCGCGGATGCATAAAATGATCCATTACTTTATCGCTATAAACCGGCATTTGAAAGGCCTCCTTTATTGGTTTTAATATATTTAGAATACAGGGGCGACATCTGTCTTAACCTATCCACAATAGATGGCATGGATTCAAGGACATAATCCACGTCATCTGCACTATTTTCTATACCTAATGTAAAAAGAAGAGACCCCTGAGCAATCTCATGATTATAACCCATGGCAATTAATACATGTGAGGCTTTCAACGCACGAGAAGTGCAGGAAGAACCAGAAGAAACGGCAATACCCTGGCTATTGAGCAGCATCAGCATGGACTCCCCTTCGATAAACTCCACGCAGAAACTGGCGTGCCCCGGCAGTCTTTTTTGAGGATGACCGGTCAGAATCACATGCCCGATCTGAGTGGTCAATCCCTTGATAAGGCTGTCCCTCATGGGAATTAACTTGTTCATTCGGCCGACAATATCGCCTGCGGCAATTTCAGCGGCTTTGCCCAAACCGACTATAGCAGCCACATCTTCAGTCCCGGCTCTTCTTCCGCCTTCTTGAATACCACCGTCCAGAAGCGGTATAATACGCACACCTTTCTTGACCCATAGCGCAGCACCGCCTTTGGGTCCGTAGAACTGGTTTCCGGCCAGGCTTAAAGCATCAACTCCAAGGTCTGTTACATCGATAGGAAGGTTTCCACAGGTCGCTACGGCATCAGTATGCAGCAAGACTTTTCTTTCACGCGTAATAGCGCTGATTTCTTTTATCGGTTGTATGGCCCCCACTTCACCGTTAGCATGCATGACAGAAACCAAAATAGTGCCGTCTCGCAGGTTTTGGCGTATATCCTCGGGATTGACCAGCCCATCTTTGTCCACCGGAACAAGGGTCAACTGAAAACCCATTTTTTCCAGAGAGCGGGCAGAATTCATTACCGAAAAATGCTCGATAGCCGATATAATTATGTGCTTGCCCTTACTCTGCAACGCAGAGGCTAAACCTTTGATGGCAAAATTATTGCTTTCGGTGCCGCTGGAAGTAAAAATAACCTCATCGGGAGAACCGGCACCAAGCAGAGCTGCTACCTGCTCCCTTGCCTGGTCTACGGCTTCTCGGGCAGGATCACCCCAATTATGCAGTGAGAGAGGATTGCCGAAACTGCCGCCCAGAAAAGGCAGCATAGCCTCTTTTACCGCTGGCAGCAAGGGAGTGGCAGCCGAATGATCTAAATATACTTTTCTCATAAATCAACCCCCAAAAAACCGGGTGACTACCCGATTTCCAGCATCCTGTCCACAGCCTTTATAGCCCGGACACGTATGGACTCTGGTACCTTTACCACCGGTGACAGGCTTTCTAAAGATTCCAGTACTTTTTCCAACGTAATCAGTTTCATACGAGGGCAGACTGCCTGCTCGGAAGCGGCTATAAACACTTTGTCCGGGTTCTCTTTTCTTAAACGGTGAATTATGCCCACTTCTGTAGCCACAATAAATTCCTTTTTTTCCGTAGAACTGGCATATCTGAGCATACCGCCTGTGCTTAATACCTGGTCAGCCAGAATAGAAGTCTCAGGGCGGCATTCGGGATGGGCCATAACCAGCGCTTGAGGGTGTGCCTTTTTATTGCGGATAATATCTTCCGGCCGGATACGGGCGTGGGTAGGACAATAGCCCGGCCAGAATTCCATTTTCTTGCCTGTTCTGGCGGCAGCATAAGCCCCAAGATACTGATCTGGAACAAATAAGATGTTTTGATTACCCAAGCTGTTAACTACCCGCTCGGCATTAGCCGATGTGCAGCAGATATCGGATTCGGCCTTAACTTCAGCCGTAGAATTGACGTAGGTAACTACGGCATAACCCGGTAATTCTTTCTTTTTGGCAATCAATTGCCGGGCATCAATCATGTTGGCCATCGGGCAACCGGCATTTATATCAGGCAGCAGGACAATTTTATCAGGACAAAGGATTGAGGCAGTTTCAGCCATAAAATGCACACCGCAGAAAACAATCACATCTGCCCGGGTTTTAGCGGCCTGCTGGCTTAGTTCCAGTGAATCCCCAACAAAATCCCCAATATCCTGTACCTCACCAAGCTGGTAATTATGAACCAGAATAACAGCGTTGCGCTGGTTTTTTTGTTGAATTATTTTTCTAATAATCTCAGAGTTGATGTCCTGCATAAGCCCCCTGTATCTAGTGTCAATTTTACTTATTTTTTTGATTGAATCTGGATATCGTCTCCTGCAGTGATCTCACCACTTTTTATGACCCTGGCAAAAACACCCTCTTTAGGCATGATACACTTTCCAGTTTGCTTGAAAATATCACACCCGCTATGACATTCTTTACCAATCTGGCTAATTTCCAAAACCGCGTCTTTACCAACATTAAGCCTCGTTCCAATCGGTAAAAAAGGCAATTCCAGACCCTGGCATGTAATATTCTCAGCAAAATCCCCCGGTTTAACGTCATAACCCAACTCACGCATTTTTTGGATGCTTTCCACGGCTAACAAGCTCACCTGCCGGTGCCAGCCAGAATCGGCATGGGCATCTCCCTCCAGTCCAAAACCCTCTTTGAGGGTCCCTTTTTTTATGTCTACCTTTTTAGTCCCCTTTTGCTCACTCCGGCAGACTGCAATCACACTGGCCACCAATTACCCCCTTTCAAGGTCATAATAGTCTTGTATAATACATTATATTCTATCCGGCTGGCTCACCCGTGCATTCTAATGTGTTCCTTCAGCATGCAGCGGTCCTGGACCACTTTTAATCCGGCTAAACGGGCTTTTTCAGCCGCCTGTTCATGCCTGATGCCCTCTTGCATCCAAACCGCAGCAGCTCCAATTTCGATAGCTTGATCGATGATGGGAGGCACATCTTCGGAACGCCGAAAGATATTTACAACATCCACTTTTACTGGTACGGACTTAAGATCTGGATAGCAGGTCTGGCCCAGTACCTCGACCTCTTTAGGATTCACCGGAATTATCTTGTAACCATGGGACTGCAAATATTTGGCTACTTCGTGACTCGGACGGTCCTTATTAGCCGAAAGACCCACCACTGCCACTATCTTAAAGCTTTTTAGTATATCCTGTTCAGTGCTCACTATGACCTGCTCCTAGCGAGAATTTTGCTCGAGAGCTCCGTAAAAAGCCTTCCAGAAAGGATCAACAACCGGATGTTCCAGCCTGCGTTCCTTTCCTCCGGAGACCAGAACCATCCCCTTCTCAGGTTTAGTCAGTTCACCCACCACCGAAGCCTTGATATTTTTATTATGTAAAGCCTGTAAAATCTTTTCGGCGGCATGTGCCCGGCAAGTTACGATCAAAGTTCCCTCGCTGATAGACGCAAAGGGATCAATATTGAAATAATCGCAAATCTGCATGACGCAGTCTTCAACCACAATATCATCTTTATTAACTCGAACGCCTAATCCGGACGATTGACCAATTTCATATAATCCACCCCAGAT
>CAITCX010000387.1 GCA_903890885.1 uncultured Dehalococcoidia bacterium | reverse complement strand
TGAGGAGAAACCAATTGCATCATATCAGCATCGCCGGTCATGATTACAGTCTCAAGGTTCTGGTTGACTGCCTGACTGCTCAACGCACCTAAAATATCATCTGCCTCAAACCCATCCATTTCAAAAATGGGGATTTGGAAGGCCTTGACCACTTCCCGGACCCTTCCAAGCTGGTTGATCAGCTCATCAGGGGTAGCGGGGCGGTGGGCTTTATATTCAGCGAAAAGTAGATGTCGGAAGGTAGGCGCCTTGCGGTCGAAAGCAACAGCCGCGCAGGTCGGCTTCAGTTCATTGAGGGCTTTGATTAGCATCGAGGCGAAACCATAAACCGCACCTACGATTTCAGCGGTCCTGGGTACGGTCAGAGGAGGCAAGGCATGATAGGCCCGGTGTACCAGGGCATTGCCGTCAACCAATAAAAGAAGCGATCGCTTATTTGCCATATGTCTATTATAGCAGAGCGTTAGAAAAGGATTTACATTAATCCGGTAGCACTTACTTTGCTGCTTCGCTTTGGCCGAATTGAGTTCCGATAATTTTACTTCTCGTCTTTGTCGACTTTCTCGACTTCGATGGTGCACTCGGTAATCAGGGCAGCCAAAGCGCCTATAGCAGCCAGCACCGGGGCCATCATGATGCCCAGGGCCGCCGCAGGGGCTCCAACTGTCAGGGGGATTTCGATGATTACACGCCCACCTTGAATCACTCGCACCCGGCGGATATTGCCTTCATGGATTAACTTTTTGACCTTGGCCAGCAGCTCTTCACCTGAGACCGTGTATTTTTCAGTAGACATAATATAGCCTCCTGGAAGATTATTTTCAGCCTGATTTACGGCTTATTTTTATTCCCAAGGTTTGACTATTAAAGATGAAAGCGATCTTTGTATTTCAATTAAAACTAATTAAAACAAAGCCTGAGGTAAAAGTAAAGAGGTAAAAAGTAAAGCTGAATAAAGTGGAAATTCGAGAGAAATAAGCGACCCCAGCGGGATTCGAACCCGCGATCTCCACCGTGACAGGGTGGCATGTTTGACCGCTACACCATGGGGCCCCATGCAAAACGTAAGGGCTACGAGCGCAGCCCACGTGAAAAGTGTATCAGGGACTCCCGTTCCTGTCAAGTTAACAGAACAGGCTTTTGGCTTGAAAATACGGCCTTATTGGTCAGTGTTTTGATGAAGGGAATTTGGCGACTGTTTCTGGTTAAAACGGGTTTCCATTGCTTTTAAGCTGTAGCGGCAACCGCAATAATGCTGCCGGTATAATCCCCACCTCTCCGCCAGTTCCCCTGCCCTCTGAAACCCGTCCTTTTTTTTAAAGTCCCGCTCCAGGAAATCCTCGCCGCCGATTTCACATCCTAACTGATTGATTAATATGCCAGATTTGTTTGATCCCATAGTCAATGTAGTGGTAAACGCGTCACATCCAGTCTCCCGCATAAAGCGGTGAGTCTGTGCCAGCCTGAATTTGAAACAGACCAGGCATCGTGCCCCTCCTTCCGGTTCGCTTGCCAACCCTGCTACCGCATCATCCCAATCCAGGAAATTCCGGGGACCTTCTGTTAAGTGAAAACCCATCTCCCTGGCCACGGTTTGCGCGTTCTCCAACCGGAGCAGGTATTCTTCTTCAGGATAAAGGTTGGGATTAAAAAAATAACCCTCAATGTGGTGGCCTTCCTGAATCAGTCGTTCTGATGCGCCTGCCGCGCAAACGGCGCAGCAGATATGTAAAGACATTTTCATAATATTCCCAACTTAAAAATCGTTGACGGCTGTTTCCAGCCTATTTAAGGCTTCTTTCAGGAGGGGAAGCGGACAGGCTATATTCATTCTCATAAATCCATTCCCGCCCTCGCCGAACCTGGTTCCCTCATCCAATCCGATTCCGGCTTTTTCGGTTAAGAATGATTTTAAAGCCTGATCACCCAGGCCCAGCGCCCGAAAATCCAGCCATACCAGGTAGGTGCCCTGAGGCTCAATAACCCTGATCCTCCTGATTTTCTGTCTGAAATAATCCAGCAAGTAATCCAGATTGCCCTGCAAGTATTCCAGAACCTGCTCCAACCATTCGTCGCCCTGACGGTAAGCCGCTTCCAGTGCGATATAGCCGAAGAGGTTCGGGCCGGGCATAATACCCGATCTGGCATTATTGAAGGCTTCGCGTAATTTAGGGTTAGGAATGATGATGTTGGATATTTCCAGTCCGGCCAGGCTGAAAGTCTTGCTGGGAGCCATACAGACTATACAATTCTGCTCAAATTCTTTGGAAATCGCGGCAAAAGGGGTGTGTTTACGGCCTTTAAAAAGTAACTCGCAGTGGATTTCATCTGAGATAACGATCGCTCCATTGCGGATAATAATTTCCCCCAGTTTTTCCAGTTCTTGAAGAGTCCACAAGCGGCCAACCGGATTATGCGGATTGCACAGTATCACAGCTTTGATGCGGTTTCCGCTTCCGGGCAGGCCGCGGTGGACGGTAAATTTACTTTCCAGGTCATCAAAGTCCATGTTATATTCGTCATTGCTCAGCTTAAGCGTGTTATTAACGATCTGGCAGCCGCTTCCTGTCACGATAGGGAAAAAGGGATGATATACCGGCGGCTGCAGAATAATCTGATCGCCAGGATGAGTTAGTGATCTGACTGCCGAGTTTAAAGCCGGAATAACGCCCGGTGTAAACACCACCCATTCCGGATCTATTTTCCAACCGTATTTCCCCCACATGCGTTCAACTACCGCTTCTACTGGTTTTTGTCCGGGGTGGGTATAGCCGTAAAAGGGATGTTCTACCCTTTGTTTTAAAGCCTCTACGATGGGTTGGGCAACCGGAAAGTCCATATCCGCTATCCACATCGGAATTACTTCCTGCCGTCCGAAGATTTTCTCAGCCAAATCCCATTTCACGCAGTTGGTGTTTTTCCTGTCACAAATTTGATCGAAATCATATTTCAATTATGGGCCTCCTGATTTTTGGGCATATAGAAAATACGAGCAAAGTAAGTTAGACCAGCTTTCATATTCTAAAGCCGGATTGAGAGAACATCAACATCAACTGCACCCAAGTTTGCACGCAGGCCGAATAATTGGTAAAATAGATATCTGTTGGGTTTAAATAAGGAGTTACATAAATGGCGGAAAGAATCGAACTTAAAGTTGAAAAACGAGCTGTGCTCGGGAAAAAGGTCAAGTTTTTAAGGAACAAAGGCGTTGTGCCCGTGCATCTGTTTGGACACAATGTTGAATCAGCGGCTTTGCAGGGCGATGCTGCAATCCTGGGGAAAGTAGTCTCCCAGGCCGGACACACGCGTTTGATTAATCTCAAAATCGGCAAGACTGATAAGGTTAAACCGGTGATGGTACGCGAGGTTCAGAAAGATCCGATCAAAGGCAATCTCTTGCATGTGGATTTCTACGAAGTCAACATGGCTGAGAAGATCAAGGTGGAAGTCCCCATCATGATCGTAGGCGAATCGCCGGCCCTGAAGATCAGAGAGAATATGTTGTATCAAACCCTGAGCAGCCTGCATATCGAATGCTTGCCTGACAAGATGCTCGACCGCATCCCGGTAGACATCAGCTCTATCCTGGAAGTTGATCAGGCTATCCACGTAAAGGATGTAAACCTGCCTGATATAACCATATTGAACGATGGCGATCTGACGATCGCTAAGGTGTCTCTTAGACCCGTCGAAGTTGTTGAAGAAGTCAAAGTCGCTGCTGCTGTTGAAGGCGCTGCTGCTGAAGGCGCTGCTGCTGAAGGCGCTGCCCCTGCTGGCGAAGCTAAAGCAGATGCTAAAGCTCCTGCGGCCAAAGCTGACAAAAAATAGTCGACTGATAGAATAAACGGTGAAGAAGCCCCTGCTAAAACAGGGGCTTCTTTTTTAGGTGTGCGCGGAAATAGCTTTATCTTGCATTTGCCTTTAATCTTATTCATGGGGCAAAATAAGAGTGATGAATATGTATGAACCGGGATATATAGCTTTGTATCGTTCCGGGGAACTAAAACGCCGCGCGGATGCACTGGTCACGCGACTGGCGTCCTGCGATATTTGTCCTCTAAATTGCGGAGTGAATAGACTGGCCGGTCAGAAGGGTTTTTGCCGATCGGGTCGTAATCCGGTTGTCTCCTCTTGTTGCGCGCACCACGGCGAAGAGCCTGTTCTTTCCGGCACATTCGGATCGGGGACAATCTTCTTCGGCAATTGCAATATGCGCTGCGTTTACTGTCAGAACTTTCAGATCAGCCAGGATCCTGATACTCAACAGGCAAATGAAGTTGACTCTCATATTCTGGCGGAACGCATGCTGTATCTCCAGGATGAACTGCATTGTCACAATATCAACCTGGTCTCGCCCTCTCATTTCGTGCCGCAGATAATCGAGGCCTTAGTGGAGGCTGTACCCGGTGGGTTGCATTTGCCGCTGGTCTATAATTCCGGGGGATACGATAGTTTGGAAACCTTGAGTGCACTGGACGGGATCGTGAATATATATTTACCGGACATTCGTTACGCTTCCAGTGAGAATGCTAAAAAGTATTCAGGCGTGCCGGACTATGTTAAGCATAACCGCCAGGCCATCAGGGAAATGTGGAGGCAGGTGGGCAATTTGCGGGTAAATGAAAATGAGATAGCCTACCAGGGGTTGATCGTGCGCCATCTGATTTTACCAGGAGGCATGGCTGGCAGCGAGGAGTCTTTAAAATGGCTGTCAAAGACAATAACGCCTGAAGTCACCATGAGCGTCATGTCGCAGTACTACCCCAGTCACCAGGCGGTTAATATCGCAGAATTATCACGCACGATTACATATGAAGAATACGCGGTGGTAGTCAAAGAGATGGAAAAGCTGGGGATGGAAAACGGCTGGTTACAGGAGATGGACGCCCCCGCTAACTATTTACCAGATTTCACTCGCGAGGGACACCCATTTATTGCGCCGGATACAGATAAAAAGATCTAGCCGCCCTTGCGCTTTTTGTTAACGAAGGCAAACTGGATTTTCTTGCCATTGACTTTACCATTCTTTTTATTAACGGAAGCCATAAATTCTTTCAGATCGGTTAATTTCTTCTCAGCCATCAGATTCTTTTTCCTAGTTTTTATTTAGATAACACAATACATTTTACCATAAGGCAGGGCGGTAAGCCAAATTGATGCGGGTGAAACTGGTGATGTAACATATCT
>CAITCX010000386.1 GCA_903890885.1 uncultured Dehalococcoidia bacterium | reverse complement strand
TTGAGAAAATATGCACAACATAGATCAGATAGCTTTAGTCGTATGTTCCTTGCTATTCTTGTTGCAGTGGGTTTGATTGTCTTACTAACTGCATGTTCCAGTCCGAATTCAACTAAGACCTATTCAGTTACACCTGCATCAACCCCACCTGTTGTAACCTCACAACCGGCGACTTCTCTTTCGGCACCTTTGTCTGTAACATCACAAACTCCTGTAGTAACTTCGCAGCCGCCTCCAGCAAGCGGATCACCGCCTTCTGCTCCTGGAGGAACTTCGGCCATTGTACCATCACTTCCGGCTATGAGCGGCAAGCTGGTGGTCTCCAGTTCCGTAGTCAAAGAAGGCGGGGACCTTGGGGATAAATACACCGGTAATGGTGTGGTTTCTGGGATTGTTCCAGAAGCCCTATCATTACCCCTTTCCTGGACTGGGGCCCCGGCGGGCACAAAGAGTTTTGCCGTAATAATATCGCATATGCGCGGTGGCAACGATGAAGGTATATTTTTTGTCGTATATAATATCCCAGGTACTGCTACAGGTATCCCGGAAGGCATGAAACCCGGCACTAATGATCCTGCAATAGGAACGATTGGGCGTAATGACCAGGTCGATAGGTATAGACCACCAGGCGCGACTGGCGCGACCTATTATGAATCTCCAGGTGGAGGCACTGCGGGTACTTACAAATATACTGTTTTTGTATATGCTTTATCTGATATGCCAAAGGTGCAGAATGATCCCAATTCAGTCGATGCCGCGATTCTACGAAAAGCAATGGATGGCATCACGCTGGATGCTGCTTCTTTAAACTTTAACGTCGTCTTTCGCGGTCTTCCAAAGTAAATTTTGGAGTAAGCTCAGCCTGGCAGTTATTTTTCGAAGTGAATGTTTATGGCCATTGCCAAATAATGGGTAACTAAAAAGGCTGGAAATTATTCATCTCCAGCCTCATACAAATCCCTGGTCTTTTAGTTACTTCGCTGCGCCAATCCTGAACATCTTTGTCTTGCAAACTGGGCAGACCCCCTGGGTGGCCGGCTTACCGTTCTTCATTGTGACCGCTTTAGGACTCTTCATTTCTTTCTTTGCTTTACATTTCATACAATAGGCTTCCATATAGCACCTCCATTTTTAATTTCTAACAATATGCCATTTTCCGTTAACTGTCAATAGGCTCCGAAATTACATGACAGGCGATATCTAATTTTTTAATAAGAATTTTTTCAAAATGTAATATATCTGTCTGTAGTTTATCCGGGTTTTTACTTAATGCTTCTTCACAGGTCTTTAGCGCTTCATCAAACCGGCCAGACCTTCTAAGCAGGTCAACCAATATAATCTCTTCATCTCCAGATTTTGCCGCGAACTTTTGATTATTGGCTTTAGCCCTTTGTAAAATGGCAATAGCTCTTTCCCGACAAGTTTTTGCACCGCCAGCTAAACCCTCGTCGTCACACACCCAGGCAGCATAAATACTGGACCATCCTGCAGACCCAAATTTATTGGCATTTTCTTGAATTAGTGAGCTACACAGAAAAGCATTCGCCAGTTTCGGAAATTCGGAACTGTTCAGTTGCTTCTTATATATATTACTTTTGATAACTTCAGAGGCCTTTTCAATAGGTTTAGATATCCTTGGTGCGCAGTAGCCGCACCTTGGACACGTCTGTATATAGGTATGGAGGATTGATCTCATCGATTCAGACGGCCTCATGTCCAGGTCACTCCATCCGTATGATGACACCGTCCAACATTCCTTGTGAAAACTCAGCTTTCCGCACACAATACATTGGCATTTTTGTCTCTTAATAAAAGTCATTATTAATACTCCGGAGGTTTCGATTATTAGTTGTAAAAAGGGGAGATCATTACGATCATTTTTTAGTTCACCATTTTAGCAGATGCTTTTAACGAAGCGGCTGCCCGATTTAGTTCTTCTTTCTCATCTGCAGCAAGTTCCCAATTCAATATCTGCCGGATGCCTCCCTGACCCAAAACAACAGGTACACTCATACTAAACCTTTCATAACCATATTCTCCCTTTAGAACAACTGAGCATGGGACTACTTTTCCCGCATCTGCTCTTATTAAACTCACCATATCAGCCAGGCCCACTGCCGATGTCCATCCCATGGTGCGCCCAGTCTGTAAACTGACAAAAGTTAGCAGCATCCCAGGCACATCCCGCCGAATTTGCTGTTTTAGATCTTCATTTATTGAAACAGGCAGGCCTTTCACCCTGACGGAGCTAAACAAATAGGCCAGGGCCCTGGCATGCTCCCCAATGGCTAAGCCGTCTACATCTGAAGATTTGACTCCCAGGGCGTTGGCAATGGCCATCCTGAAGCGCAGAGTGTCGTTCATCGTGTAGCCTATCACCTTTTTGCGGTCCAGATTTGATCTAAGGTACATCGCATAGTTAAGTGAATCGGCCGGATTTGAAGCCGTAATCACGACCGCTTCAGGGCAGAATCGCGCTATATTTTTTGCCGCCTCATTGATAACCGGGATATTCTCCTTGATGACTTCATCAGGTGGAGTCCCAGGTTTGCCCGGCATACTGGCTACCATGATTACAACATCTGAATTTGACATGTCCTGGTATTCTCCCGGTCGAATAACCACACCTCTACCTGCTGTCGCTAAAGCCATGTCCAGAGCGTGTCCCATCAGAACATTGCGATTTATATCAATCATAACTATTTCTTCTGCTATCTTTTCCGTGGCCAGAGTAAAAGCGGTACAGGTACCCAGCGTACCGGCGGCTCCAATTATGCTAATTTTCATCTTCTGCTTACTCCTC
>CAITCX010000385.1 GCA_903890885.1 uncultured Dehalococcoidia bacterium | reverse complement strand
TTTATATGTTCCTGTTTAAAGTCTATCCTACCATATCTTTGACTTTGGCTGTAAAAGCGGGCAGGATTTTCTTCCAGTCCGCTACAATACCGTAATGAGCTACTTTGAAAATATTGGCTTCAGCGTCCTTGTTGATAGCTACTATAACTCTGGAACCAGAGCAACCGCTCAAATGCTGACTTGAACCAGAAAGGGCCACCGCAATATACAGGTCGGGGCTGACTATCTTTCCAGTCAAACCTACCTGCAGATTATCTGAGACCCATTTATTATCGCAAGGCGGACGGGAAGCGCCAAACGCCCCCTTAAGAAGCCTGGCCAACTCTTCAAGTTGTTTGAAACCCTCGGCGTTCCCAATGCCTCGACCACCGGATACGACAACTCTGGCGTCCTCAAGCTTCAAACCGGCGGATATTTCGATCTTCCTATCCAGTATCCTGGTTCGAATTGAGGCCGGATCAAGACCAGCAGAAATGTTAATTACTTCACCTTTGCGGGTATTATCTTTGGCCATGGCAGGCATAGCTTTGCTCCTGACGGTAGCAATTTGAGGATCCGATTCACAATATTGAATAACTTGAGCATTGCCGCCGTAGACCGGCTTGGTCTGTAAAAGTCGTTTTGTAACGGGATCGATGGCCAACGCCACACAATCCAAAGTAGCAGCTGTATTAAACCTGAAAGCCAAACGGGGAGCCAGGTCGCGCCCGATCTCTGTTTGTCCCAAAAGCACTATCGAAGGAGCAGCCTGGTTTAGAATATTTTCCATGACCGTTAAATATGCGTCTGAAAGATAATACTGCAAGAGCGGATCGTCCACAATGTAGACTTTGTTAGCGCCGAAAGCGATAGCTTCCTGGGAAATGCCTGCCACTCCGCTGCCGATGACCACTGCACTTAAATCTTGACCAATCTCGGCTGCTAATTTTCTGCCTGCACCTAACAATTCAGCAGCGATAGGAGATAACTTTCCGCCTGTGGTCTCACAAAAAACCATTACACCTTTATGTTCAGACATTAATTATCTCCAATCGCATATTTATAACTGAAAACTCGTTACTCGAAATTTATCACTCCAAACTCTTTATAACACCTTATTCTCTCTAAGTTTCACTGCCAATTTGTCGGCTGCGTCCTCAGGAGTATCACCTAAAATAAATTCGCACTTGGTATCTCGCACCGGCTGAAAAAGCTTCATTAATTTAGCCCTGCTGCCACTTGCACCTATCTTAGCCGGTTCGGCCCCAATGTCAGCCGGTTTCCACACGATGGGCTCCATGCGCCTGGCCATCATGATGCCTTTGACATTGGGATATCGAGGCGTGGGATGTTCGTTACTCAAAGTAACTACCGCCGGTAAGCCAACTTCTATCAACTCGAAACCATCCGCAATCACTCGTTCCGCTAAGGCTTTATCACCTACCACTTCCAATTTTCTGACAATAGTCACGCTGGGTAGTCCCAATATTTCAGCAATGCCGGATCCAACCTGTCCGGCGTCCCAATCAGCAGCCTGACGTCCGCATAGAATAAGATCATAAACTCCTATCTTCTTAATAGCCAGCGAAAGCGCGTAGGCAGTAGACCAGACGTCTCCATCTGCAAAAGCCGGATCTTCCAGCAAAACCAGATCATCAGCACCCATAGCAAGGGGTTTTTTCACCACGTCCCTCATTAAATTTATACCCAGGCTCAATACGGTAATCTTGCCACCTACTTTTTCCTTAACACGTAAAGCAGCCTCGACAGCATACTCGTCAAAGATATTGATTACTGGCGGCATCCCGGGAGGAGGTATCACTTTATTGGCTGCAGGATCAATCTTGAAACTGCTGGGTGGAGCTTCCGGATCGTTGACCTGCTTAACGCAGACAATGATATTCATGATATGACTATCCTTTAAAAATAGTTATTATCCCGTTTTCATCCCCAATTCTTGCCTGGTTTGAATATACCTTATCACGTCCGCACGGCTTAACAGGCCGACAAGCTGAGAGGTTTTCAAAACAGGGATCTGATTCAAGCCATTCTTCGCCAGAATCTGCAGGGCCATGTTAAGGTCTTCCTCCTGGTCAACAGCTAAAAGGGGTGACCGGGTCATTATCTCTTGAACGGGGGTATTGGACCAAACATCCTGGGGCAACCTTTTTACATCCGCCAGAGTCACTATGCCAACCAAACCTTTTTCGGTGCAAACCGGCAGAGCCCGGCGTCCGCGCAGGATAAAACTATCATGCACCACACTCTCTATAGAAACGGCAGGACTGACACATTCTGGAGAGCGATCCATAACGTCCTTCACTTTAACTCCGGCTAATTGCTGACGCAAAGATTGTTCGCGCATAGCGTTATCAGCCGCACTGGCTAGAAACCAACCGATAAAGACCATCCAAATGCCGCTCACCAGACCACCAGAGAATATCCAGATATCTTTACCAAAAACTAAAGCGATACCCAATAGGATCATCGCCCAACCAAATAACCGACCGATATTACCGGCGATCATTGTGGCTTTATGCAAACTCCTGGTAATACCCCAGATAATTGAACGTAAAACCCGACCCCCGTCCAGCGGAAAACCGGGGAAAATATTAAAAACAGCCAGATAAATATTTATAACGCCGATGTAGTAAATTGTGCCTACCAGAGGTTCCGCAAACCGATTGAAACTATCCAATAAAAAAGCGCCACCTATAAATATGCCGCCCAGTATCAAGCTGGAAAGCGGTCCAGCACCAGCCATCAGAAACTCTACGCGCGCACTTTCCGGTTCATTCTCAATGTTGCTTACTCCCCCAAATATAAAAAATATGATACTGTTAACTTTCAACCCCCGATTAATTGCCACCAGAGAATGACAAAGCTCATGTACTAGCACAGAAATAAAAATAGCCAAAGAAACTATCGTACCTGTAATCCAGTAAGTCCTGATAGGCCAACCAGGATAAATTGCGGGAAAGGTGCTTTGTGCGAAAAGCCAGGTGAATAACACCAGCGCAAATATCCAGGTATAATGCACACCAATTTCTATTCCAGCTATTTTTCCTAGTCTTAAGACCCCTCGCATCTGCTTCCTCCTGAAGAACTCTAATCTATATTTTACCATGACTGGAGAAGAATATTCCCAAATTGCATTAAACCAAGAAGTTGAGCGAATTTAATATAATATAAGGGTGGTAATACTCAACCATATTGGAGTCATAAAATGGCAGATGCTGAAATAATAATCAGTCCTGACACACAGAGAAAAATCAGGATTCCTCCGGGGCAATATTTAACCGAGAAGTGGCCAGTCTTACATTACGGTTCAGTTCCAAGTATTGATGTGTCTCGCTGGAATCTAAGGATTTTTGGATTGGTTAATAAAGAACTTGATATCAATTTTCAATATTTCGTAAGTTTGCCTCAAATTAAAGTTCTTTCAGATATTCACTGCGTTACAACCTGGTCCAGGCTGAACAACCTCTGGGAAGGCGTCAGCAGCGCTGCAATTAAAACGCTGGTAGAAATCAAACCTGATGCCAAATTTGTCATTGTACACGCAATTGGCAATTTTACTACTAATCTAACTACAGAGGATTTCTTTCAGACAGACGTGTTGTTGGCAGTCAAGCATAATGGAGAATCACTTTCTCAAGAACATGGTGGTCCAGTAAGATTGGTGGTGCCAGGCCTGTATTTTTGGAAAAGCGCAAAATGGGTGACCGG
>CAITCX010000384.1 GCA_903890885.1 uncultured Dehalococcoidia bacterium | reverse complement strand
GCGATCTTAACCAGAGAAAGACTGGAAAAACGCACAGCATATTTACGCCGCCTTCGTTGTATTAATATGTAGATTAACACTAATATCGGTATCAGTGTAAATAACCACAGCATATGAATACTTAAAAATGACATGTCTCAACCTGCCTTAGCCTGATGTTCAGGCTTTATATTCTATTCCGGTCCTTAACTGCTGAATTTGGTTATATTGGATGCAGCCGGAAATTGTCGTTTTTTCTTGCGCAGTCCCGCAAAGTTAATTATTTCATTGACCATATCCCCGTCAGTTGAAAGCCTAAGACTATCAATACCGGCATGCTTAAATATCGCGCTTAAATGCACTTCCCGTTCTCTGGCGGCTGCCGAAAAACGCTGGCGAAATCCGGGGTCATGGGAATCAATTAACAGTTGCTCCCCTGTTTCCGCATCTTCCATAAACAAATCGCCGATATCTGGTATTTCTATCTCCCGCGGATCAATCAAACGGATTGCCAGTACCTCGTGTCTCTGGGTCAATAACCAGAGAAGCTTCTCCCATCCGGGAACACTGATAAAATCTGAAACTAAAAATACTAGGGATCGCCTTTTTATAAGACGGTTGGCCCTGTTTAAAAGTATGGTCAGGTCCGTTTCATGAGAAACCCTTGTTTCCGGTTGATCGGATAGAGCTTTAATCATTTGCAGGACCTGGAGTTTTCCCCCACCCGGATGAATTATCCGGTCAACCTGTCCATCAAATAAAACTACTCCGATGCGGTTCCCCCGTCGCGTCAGTAAACGAGCCAGTAAAGATGCAAAATCGATCAGGAGGTTGCGTTTCAGGGTTTTCACCGTGCCGAAATCAACCGAGGGGCTCAGGTCCAGGAGAAACCAGGCCGTGATTTCCCGGTCTTCTGTGTATTGACGTACGTAGGGTACTTGCAGGCGGGCGGTTACGTTCCAATCTATAAAGCGGACATCATCATCATACTGGTACTCTCTTAATTCGGCCAGGTCCAGACCGTTGCCGTAAAATAACGTCCGGTAATCTCCCTGAAGCAGACCGTCAAGTCTCCGGATGACCGTCCAATCCAAACGCTGTAATACTAACTCAGGCTTTTGCATATATCTCAGCCTTGCTTTGCAGAGGTTTCTCCGGGACCGGGATTCTCTCTATAATTCGCTTCAAAATAGCATCGCTGGTAACTCCGTCAGAAAGAGCTTCAAAGGTTAAGACCATGCGGTGTCTCATTACATCCGGCGCTATATCCAAAATGTCCTCGGGCAGCACGTAGGTCCGGCCCCGGATATAAGCCAGGGAACGAGCGCCGATTACCAGGTTGATAGAAGCCCGGGGACTGGAACCGAACATGATGTATTTAGAGACGTCCTTGATGCCAAATTCCTCCGCCTCGCGGGTAGCCGCCGCCAGGTTGACGGCGTACCGCATTAATGCAGGATCGATGAAAACCCTGTTAACTTCTCGGCGCAAATGTAACAACTGCTCTACCGTCAATACCGGCACAACCGGGTTTATCATTCCGGTCATTCTCTCGACTATCACATATTCATCTTCATGGGAAGGGTAGCCAACAATTACTTTCATCATGAAACGGTCGACCTGTGCCTCGGGTAAAGGATAGGTCCCTTCGGTCTCAATAGGATTTTGGGTTGCCATTACCAGGAATGGCTCAGGCACTTTGTAGGTCTGCCCGGCGATGGTAACCTGGTATTCCTGCATTACTTCAAGCAGTGCGCTTTGTACTTTAGCTGGTGCCCTGTTGATCTCATCAGCCAGCAGTAGATTGGTAAAAACCGGACCTAAGGAAGTACTGAATTCTCCGGTTTTCTGATTATAAATTCGCGTTCCGATCAGGTCGGCCGGCACCAGGTCCGGAGTAAACTGGATGCGTTTGAAGTTTCCACTTACTGCTTGAGCCAGTGTTTTAACAGTTAACGTTTTTGCCAGTCCGGGCACTCCTTCCACCAGCAGGTGTCCCTGGGATAAAATACAAATCAACACTCGCTCCAGTAAATAATCGTGCCCGACAATGATTTTCTTTACCTCGTAGAGGACCTGTTCCATTAATGGGGCTCCCAATCTCTGACCGAATATTTCTTCCACTGTTCTTCTCCTTGTTTAACTAATATCCCGGTAATTTAATCAAGCCGGACTTGATTTACCACCAGGGCGTACTCATGGATTTGGAGGCCATCTCGATGGGCATTGCAAAACCGATACCGATAAATACCCCCTGGTCAGTTGGATTCAATAATGCTGTTACAATTCCCACCACTTCCCCTCTACAGTCAACCAGTGGACCTCCTGAACTGCCTTTGTTGATTGCAGCATCAAACTGAATCAGATTGTTCAGCGTCCGGCTTGCTTCAG
>CAITCX010000383.1 GCA_903890885.1 uncultured Dehalococcoidia bacterium | reverse complement strand
GTTTTCATCGATAAGCGATTTCAACTGGGTTTTTAGTTCAACTGGAGAATCGGGATAAAAAAGGCCAGCCACCACAGGTTGTCTGATCATTACTCCCTCCTCTGAAAATTCAGTTCAGAACCGCAGTGTCGGCAACAACTGCCGTTCAGACCCAGAATATGGGTAGTATAACCCTGTCTTTGCACTACCATTTTGCCGCATTGAAAGCAGAAAGTATTCTCAGCAATGTGTCCGGGAACGTTGCCGGCATAAATGAATTTCAGTCCGGTTTCTTTCCCGATCCGAATGGCCTTTTCTAAAGTCCCAACCGGAGTTGGCGGTATGTCCAACTCATGGTATTGCGGAAAAAAACGGGTAATATGCCAGGGGGTCAGTTCGCCCAGTTGGGCTTTTATCCAGCCGGCAATACCCTTTAACTGGGCGTCATCATCGTTCAGACCGGGAGTGATATTGGTGACTACCTCTACATGCATATGCCATTTCTTTTTGGCGCATTCGGCGGTTTCAAGAATGCCTTCCCAGTGAGTGATTTTAGCCAGGCGTCGGTAGAAATCGGCGGTAAAACCCTTGATGTCCACGCGCCAGGCATCCAGATACGGTCCGATTGTATCGAGAGCCGAAGGGCTTATATAACCATTGGTCACATAAACAGTATAAAGGCCGTTTTGTCTGGCCAGTTTGGCCGAGTCCAGCGTATATTCAAACCACATAGTGGGTTCGTTATAAGTCCAGGCGATGCCTTGACATTCATTCTCTTTAGTAAGTCTTATTGCCTCCTGAGGTGAGATCATCTCAGAACCGCTTTCTGAAGAGGCGAAGTCCACACAGGAGATCGACCAGTTCTGGCAACCCTGGCAATGGAAGTTACAGCCCCAGGAGCCCAGTGAAAAAACGCGACTGCCCGGGTAAAAGTGGTAAAGGGGTTTTTTTTCTATAGGGTCAATAGCCACCGAGGAAGCCAGTCCGTAATTGAGGTTAAAAAGGGTCCCGCCGTTGTTTTGATACATACGGCAAACGCCGGATAATCCCGGTGCTATTTTGCAGTTCCAGCGGCAAATTTCGCACCTGACAAAATTTCCGGCCAGCTTTTCGAAAAGCAGCGCTTTGTGCATAACCCATCCTTGAATTAACGCTTCATCCACATTATAACATCCGGTTGAGGAAGGTAATCAATTCGCAATCCTCACAAAAAAATGCGCTTGCAACCGCCTTTTTTTTCCTGTATCGTAATAAGTAATAGAATATTGGGTGTGAATCAGAAAGCAAGCCGGTGTGAGTCCGGCGCAGTACCGCCTGCTGTAAGCCTTTAACGGGGCAAGCCAGAACGCTGAATTCATGAAACCCTCCGCGGGTAAGGAGGTGGGATATGGCCACAAGCCTTGAATCCCCCTCGACAAGAATTGAGGGGGATTTTCTTTTTTTATTCGGGAATGATTTGGCAAGGATGGACTTAATGAGACGTTTCTACTTTTTAGGGTCGATTATCTTAGCGCTTTTAATTGCAGCTTCAGGGTGTAAAAGTCCTGTGCCCCAGGGTAATATCACCGATGACCTGGGCCGAACGGTTCAGATAAAGGGAATTCCCCAACGCATTGTTTCTCTCTCCCCGTCCAACACCGAAATCGTTTACGCTCTAGGATTGGAAGACCGCTTAATCGGAGTAACCACATACTGTAACTATCCTCCGGAAGCGCAGAAAAAACTCCAGGTTTCAGGATACAGCACGGTGGATGTGGAAAAAGTAGTCTCTCTGCAGCCTGATTTGATACTGGCAGATAGTATACATAAAACTGAAGTGATTCCTGCTTTAGAAAAGCTGGGAATACCTGTCATAGGCATAGTTGCACCCAGCCTTGACCAGCTTTTGGCCGATATCGAATTGGTGGGGAAAATCTCCGGAAAACAAAATGCCGCTTCCGTTCTGGTGGCGAGCCTGAAACAGCGCATCACGGCAGTGGAAGAAAAAACGGCCGGCGCATCTAAACCCAGGGTCTTTTTTGTAACCTGGCACGATCCCCTGTGGACGGTAGGCCGCGGTAGTATGATAGACGATTTGATAGTCAGAGCCGGAGGCAGCAATATGGCCTCAGATCTGAAAGCCAACCAGACTATCGATCTGGAGACCGCGATTCAAAGAAATCCCGAGGTTATTGTAGTTCTCAGCAGCATGGGGGACCAGGCTGTTTCATACAATTTTCTCAAGAATGAACCGCGTTTCCAGGCTACGGACGCCCTTAAAAACAACCGGGTTTATCAGGTGGACTCTGACATCTTCGGCCGCACCACCCCCCGTACGATTGACGCGCTGGAAGAGCTAGCGAAATTGATCCATCCGGAACTTTTTAAATAGGAGACCTGGAAGCGGTGACAACCCAGCAGAGCAAATTAAATGATTTAGAAAATAGAGTAACATGGCGGCGGCGTTTTAGCATATTTTCCGTCGCGGCCATGGCCGTGGGGTTACTGGTGGTTGGCAGCCTGGTCCTGACCGTGGGCAGTGTGCACATTCCCTTCAGGCAAGTCTGGGCTATTTTGGTCTCACACCTGCCGCTGGTCAATATGGAGGTAAACTGGTCCTCGACGACTGACATGATTGTCACCGGTATACGGTTACCGCGAATTATTTTGGCAGGAATGGCCGGGGCAGCGCTGGGGGTGGCGGGCGCAACCTATCAAGGACTTTTCCGCAATCCACTAGCTGATCCCTACCTCATCGGTGTAGCGCAGGGGGCTGCCCTGGGGGCTGTCACAGGTTTTCTTTTACCGTGGACCTTCCTGGGCGGCTATCTGATTCCTGTTCTGGCTTTTCTGGGCGCTTTAGTCAGTGTTTCAGCGGTGTATTTGATCGCCAGGGTAGGCAAAGCTATCCCGGTTACTACGCTCATACTGGCCGGTGTGGCCATCGGTTCTTTTTTAATATCGTTGACCTCTTACATCACGATTATTTCGGCCGATAAGATGCCGGGTATCCTGTCCTGGTTGATGGGCAAGTTTTCCATGGCTAACTGGGAGCAGGTTGGCCTGATCGCTCCTTTTCTAGTCGTGGGTCTGGCGGTGATCTTTATTTTTGCACGGCCTCTCAATGTCATGCAGCTGGATGAAGAGCAGGCCGAACAACTGGGAATAAACGTTGAACGCACCAAATTGATCTTGATGGCCGCTTCAACTCTTATCACCGCGGCGGCGGTTTGTTTTGTAGGAACGATTGGTTTTGTGGGTATTATTATTCCTCATGCCGTGCGCCTGATCTGGGGTCCTGACCACCGCACACTGCTGCCTCTGGCGGCTCTAAGTGGAGCGATTCTATTAATATTGGCCGATACGGCCAGCCGTACACTTTTTCCCCCCACCGAAATACCGGTAGGCGTTATAACCGCTTTTTTGGGCGCACCCTTCTTCCTTTTTCTGTTAAGACGTAAAAAGAAAGCCGTGTTTTAGGATGTATCAATGATAAAGCTGGAAATGCAGGGAATTTCTTTAAGCTATAATCATGCTCCGGTAGTTGATAAAGTGAGCTTCCAGGTGGTGCCCGGAGAAATGCTGGGCTTGATCGGCCCCAACGGTTGCGGTAAGACCAGCATCATCAAGGCGCTCAGCCGCGTATTACCTTTGAGGTCTGGAAAAATACAGTTGGACGGTCAGGATATCAACAGACTTTCCCGCAGCCAGATGGCCAAATTGATCGGCGTAGTTCCGCAAAATCCGCTGATGCCGGAGACTTTTACCGTAGCAGAAGTGGTTTTATTGGGGCGCACTCCCCATCTGGGACTTTTGCGGCATGAAAGCGCGGGTGATCTGAAAATAGTCGAATGGGCCATGGAAAGGACGGGCATGTCAACACTGGCCAGTAGGAAAATAGGGGAACTTTCC
>CAITCX010000382.1 GCA_903890885.1 uncultured Dehalococcoidia bacterium | reverse complement strand
GAATAAGTAGCGACTGGACAATTTAAAGCCAGAGCGGTCATCATGGTGAATTCGATAGCCTGCTGATTGATAGTCGGCAGTACTCCGGGCAGTCCCATGCAAACCGGACAGACATGCGTGTTGGGAGCCGTGCTGGCATAATCCGAGCTGCAGCGGCAGAACATCTTGCTTTTAGTCAAGAGTTGGGCATGGACTTCCAATCCTATTATTGTTTCATATTCCATAAATCACCTTATGACAAACCACTTCTAAGTATATCAAGATACGGGGGTTCCTGACAAGAAAAAATGACCCAAAAAGCTGACCCCAATTCGCTACTTTGGGGTCGCTCACTATCTGGAACGCGGCTAAGATAGAGTCTCCAACTTCGCCGAACGGGTCACCTATCTGGCCACAGTCACCTGAGAGGATTTATCGGGATCGAAAAACTAAAATATGGAACCAGCTTTCTTTTTATTACGTTGAATAATCACAAAGATTAGCGGCCAAAGGATGCTTACACAGATAATCATGGCAATTAATATCCAGAACATGAAATCCATATCCGCAGCTTTAGGGTTGTGCGCGGCGATATAGGCTAAAAGTATTATAAGCCCGTCGTAGATTAGAGACGCTATGGCTATTCCTGAGGCAAAGTAAGAATAACGGAGGCGGATGGTACCTGAGGCAACCGAGGTTATTTGCAGCAGTCCGGGTGTTAACCTCCCAGTGACTACTACCAGTGGCGCCCAGTGATGCAAACGGGTTTTAATGGCCTCCAGGCCGTTACCCATGGAGGGGAAGTATTTTATAACACGTTTCAAGAAACTATGTCCGAGATACCTGGACATTAAGTAAAGGATACCTGAACCTGCCTGCCGGCCGATGAACAACATAATCACTATCAAGATCACCGGCATCCAATTAGGATCAGGATTGATACAAACCTTATAGGCTGTTAACAGGAGAACTGTATCCAGGAAGAAAGGGACCGGAAAACCGATATCAGTAATTACTGCCAGAGAAAACAAGACAGTTAAACCTAATGGGTTAGTCGTTACAAAATAGGTTTCAAGCCAGAGGAGAAAACTCTCTACCATACCAATTTAACCGTATCCAAACATATAATTTAATAAGCCTTGTGGGTTTTTGTAGTATTAGCGCATGTTTCATACCTGGTAATCAGTCACCTTAATTAGCCGGAAAAGGTCCTGTACAGGTATTTTAAGTATCGGTTTCTTGTGGTTCGTCCTTAATTAGAGAATGGAAAACAAACCATTGATCGCAAAATTGGCGGGTCATGTCTTCCAGAGCTCCTACTGTTTTCTGTGTGATGGCGTGCACATCCTCGCTCAGTTTGCCGGTGGGTTGGTACTCAATCGGTTTTCCGATGATGGCCTCGAAAGTAGTATTGGAGGAGCGTATCATGCCGCACGGCAGCAAATAAGCACCCGTGCGTATTGCCAGAGTCGCGGCGCCGGTTGGAAAAAGCACCCATTTATTTCCCAGTTTCACCTTTACCCCTTTCCGGCAGTTCGGACTATCGATCATCAAGGCCAGAATCTCATTCCTTCGTAACACTTCCAGCAGCTTGGCGGAAGCCTCTTTGACGTTTATCAGCTTGGCTCCGCCGGTCTTCCGTGGATTCTGCAGGAAAGCATCCAGCTGGTTTGATTGCAGGTTATCCACAATGGCGCTCACCGCATAACCCCGGCTGCTTAATAACCTGACACCCAGGTCCAGATTCCCTAGATGAAAACTTACCAGAATAATGCCTTTTCCTTCGGCTAGTGCAGTATCCAGATGTTCGAATCCTGTCGTTTTAAAGTTTTTTTCAAAAAAATCCCTGGGAGGACAAGCATAACGAAACATATCCACAATATATTTTGCAAAATTACACAAGCAGCGCCTGGAGGTTTTTCTGACTTCAGGGTCGTTGGTGTTCTTGTTAAGCAGGGTGGCCACGGCTTTCACCATATTCCGGCGTACCCGTGGCCATGTTAAGAATAATATCTCCCCCACTGTGTCAGCTATCCGGTAACTGACACAAGCGGGCAGGTGTCTAAAGATAAAACTTACACCTACTGCCAGACCATATAAAGGCTTTGTTTTCATTTTCCCTTAGAACCAGGTTTCTTCTTCCCTGATTCTTCAGAACTGTCAGGATTACGTTCTGCGCCGCAAACCCATCTTAAGACCTGGTTTCTTTTAACAAATGCATCAGTAAATTTCGAGAAACTTCTCGTGGACTCCCCGGGAATTGAGATAATTTCTCCTTTTAGGGATTCTCCTACATTTAAAACCCCATAGGTTCTCCAGGGAGCCGGCCATAACGCCGAAGCGCTGCCGGGGTTGAAGAATAAGATATCTTTGGCTGTTTCATTGCGGATTATATGAGTATGTCCGTAGAGTATGGCGTCTACTTTGTCCTTTCTGAATCTGGCTAAAGAGCGATCCTGGCAAAAGAACGGAAACCAGTAGCCATGCATAAGCCCCAGTCTCTTCCCGTTAACTTCAATCACATCGGTCTTGGGAAGCATTTTTTTTACTGATTGCGGATCATGATTTCCGGCAATGCCGTAGAAGTTATTAAAACTTTTGTAATATTCCACCAGGTCTTTGTTTACAAAATCACCCAGGTGGATAACCAGATCAAAAGTCTTCAGGCTCTCTAAAAGAGAAGAAGGGACTTCATCGAAGTTATGATAATGAGTATCGGATAGGACCCCTATTCTGGTTACTTTGTCGCTCATATAGAGCATTCTCCTGAAAAGCTAATTGATATATTATACCAGCTTCTTTCAATGTTTTGTTATACAACCTGCATTCCCGCGGAATTATACCTATGCCGGACTGTCCACACCAAGCAAGGCAAAGAGATTCTTTTATTTTTGGGTAATTTCACCAACTCTGGGTTTATGGCCTGGCTGTTCAAACCTTTTTACCACATCCAGTTAATCCAATAGTTCCCCCAGAGTATAGGCCTTAAAGAGATTGTGGTCAGACATCGCTTTTTTGATATATGACAAATAGAGCAAGCTACAAACTGTATATTGTCAGCTGAGCCTAGGGAAGTTTTGCTCATATCATAGTTAAATTTAAAATCTACAGGACTTTGTTTTACCACCGGTAATCAGGTTATCATATCAGCTATGAGGTATTTACCATTTATTTACCATTTATTTACCATTTATTTCTTGCATTATCTCAATATCTCCCTATAATGTATTGAATACACTTGAAATGCGTAGTCTAAAAAACTGGAATAGGGGCTTAATTTAGAATGGATTAAGCGTTTTGGGATAGTTACTATCTGCGGTATTAATGTGGTCACTCGATTAGCAATTGATCTGCCTTAGCAGCGGCAACAGTAACTAATTGATTGTCAAAGGTTAAAAAGTTTTATAATTTTAGGGAAAGGCTTTATTATTATTGTAAGGAATATATCGCGGAATATCTAAAAAGGAACAAAAAATAGGAAGGGAAAAAATGGAAACGCGCGTTGTGAAAGGCCAATCATTCTGGCGAATCTTAATTGTGTTATGCCTGGTGGTGTCCACGCTGTGGATGGGCGTAGTACCGGTGGCTGCTGATACTCCTACATTTACCAGCATCATTCCTAATTCAGGCCCGATATCCGGCGGCACCACTGTAACCATCACTGGAACAGCATATGGTGGTCCTACACCAAGTGTTACGTTTGGCGCCAATGCTGCTACAGGCGTTACCGTAACCGGGTCTCCGCCATCGGTTATCACATGTATAACTCCTAGTTCGACCACTGGAGCAGGAGCCGTAGACGTGACAATTACCACGTACGGAGCCAAAGCCGGCGTAGGTGTAAAAACTAACGGCTTCACTTATACGGGAGTAACCGCTCTTCCGTCAGTTACAGGCATCTCTCCCACTACGGGCACGGTTAGCGGAGGAACTTCTGTAACCATCACCGGAGATAACCTTACCGCAGCTTCGGCAGTGAAATTTGGCACTATTGCTGCAGCTAGTTTTATAGTAAATTCGAATACCCAGATTACAGCCACATCTCCGGCAGGG
>CAITCX010000381.1 GCA_903890885.1 uncultured Dehalococcoidia bacterium | reverse complement strand
CGTGGCCACAAATATGGCGAGCCTCGTCCGAATGCAAAATACAGTTCACATCAATGTGCCAAGCCGGGTTTTGGCCTTTGCCCACGGAATTTGCTTTCCCTCTGTAACCTCTTTTATGCCGCGCCGTAGTTGCTCAACGGCATCATTGTCGCTGAGTATCTCCAAAGTTTCTATGATGGATAGGTAGTCTTCCCAGGTAATGATTGCCAGAACCGGTTTTCCCCTTCGAGTCACTGCCACGGTGGCTGGGTTAGCTCCCAGTTGCTCTGGAAGTTTTGTCAACTCCCGCCGTGCGTTTACCGTTGTAAGTTCTCTAGTTTCTCTGATCATGGTTATTTCCAGCTCCCTATATTAACCCCCGCTTTACAAGGCGCTCAGCCAGGGCATATACGTCCCGGCGGTTTCCTTCTTTGCGGATACCCACCAAGTACACCAATATTCGTTTCTTCTCGTCATCGACCTTGTATATCACTCGATATCGTTGTCCGGCAGTCCTTAGACTCAAAAATCCTATCAGCCAACCTCGAAGTGGTTTCCCCAGCTTTTTGGGCTCTTCACCCATGGCATCGATGCGGCGCACAATAGCTCTGCGAGTTCGCCGGTCAGCAACAGCCTCCAGCGCCTCCAATGCCGCAGGGGTAATATCAACTTGGTAGGCCATTAATAGTTCAGTTGTAAGTGTACATATTCCTGTACATATAGTCAAGAGTAAGAGAGCTAATTCCAGCGGTCAGACAATCCAAATATCCGCCAAGTCGTTAGGCGTTTCAGTGGAGGAATTATTAAAATAACTTAACGTATAATATGGAGACTTCAACAATGAAAAGATTTACCGGGTTACGTAAAATTGAAGTGATCGACAAACAAAAAGGAATAACCTTCCCTATGTTTGTTATGTATCCGACGGATGTTCCGTCAAAGTCTGCTGCTTTCGGTCCGTACACGCTGGATGTGTCTCCTGGAGCGCCGATTGAGGCTGGCCGTTTTCCGTTGGTTATAATTTCTCACGGATCCGGAGGGTCGAATTTGGCTTACCATACGCTCGGATCATATTTGGCTAAGAACGGCTTTGTTGTGTGCATGCCAGAGCATCCGTTTAATAATCGCAATGATAATCATTTGGAAGGAACGAATGAAAATTTCACCAATAGGCTTAGACATATCAGCTTAGTGATTGATCAGTTGTTCTCAACCGATATATTTTTACAACATTTACAGCCAAATAATATAGCCATGGTTGGCCATTCTATAGGTGCTAATACCGCGTTAGTCCTTGCCGGAGGGCATCCTATTTCGTATGCAGAGTATCAAATGAAATTTGGTCAAACGATTCATATGGGTCAAGAGTCTCAAGATGTGCGCTTAGCAACGGATAATCGTATTAAAGCAATTGTTCTTTTTGCGCTGACTCCGGGGTGGTTTACTGGGAAGGAATCACTAAATAATGTAGAAATTCCCGTTTTGATGCTCTACGCAGGGAAGGATGAATATATACCTTATTCCCATGCAGAAATATTCATTAACGGACTAAAAAATGATCACAGGATTAGTCATCGAATTATAAAGAATGCCGGGCATTTTTCATTTCTTAGCCCATTTCCTGAATCTATTAAGGAACGGGTCGGGGCACCTGCCAGGGACCCAGAAGGTTTTGATCGGGAGAAATTTCATCAAGAATTAAATGCAGGGGTGTTAGAATTTTTGAAACAATCATTATTAGGAATTAAAGAGAAATAATTTTGTAGCCGCCGAATTTCTGAAACCCCCAGTCCGAAACCTGCCCGCATTCCTTTCCCCAGACCCCTCCTGCGGGCGGGAAATCAACCGAGGCAGGGCAATCCTGCGGCTATCCTGGACCTGACAATACCCGGAGGCATGGGTGGCAAGGTGACCATCCGGAAATGATCAAGATAGACCCGGCGGTTAAGGCCATCGTTTCCAGTGGGTATGCTGATGACCCTGTTACGGCAAAGCACAGGGACCACGGGTTCAGCGGGATGGTGGCCAAGCCCTATACCATCGAGGAACTGTGTAAAGCCATGCGGGATGCGATGGGGTAGGTTGGACCATTACTAATCTGGAACTTGATTAACCCTTCGCCACAATAGCCGGTAGACAATAAAGTTCGGGATCTGTCCAGAATGGGGACTGTTTTAGCTTCATGGTGGGCCATTGTGGACAGTTCCCGAACCCCTGTTTGATGCGAGTAAGATGATTCCAGCGCTTCAGCAATTGCTCAACCCGCAGTCTTATATTGGGGGTTCAGTTTATTAAAACCCCCAATTCTTATTTATGCTAACAGCTTATATGGTACTTCAAGGTTTAGTTAACTGGTATGTACCCTTTTCCTTCGGCTGGCCCCATTCCACGGGATTCAGATAGAGGCCCTTTTCATTGGCCGGCTTCTCCTGCTCTACCACTATGGGGTGGGCATTTGCGAAAGCATCCTGTCTGATGCCTGTGACCTGCCAGGAGACTTTCATGGCTGACTTGCCTCCGGCAATTTTGAAGTGATTGCTGGATATTTCTTCAGCAATATATAAAACTGCAGGTTCACCGATGCAGGTAAGCTGGTAGCGGAAGTCCCGGTTGAGGGATTCGAAGTATGAGGGCATATCAACCACGGCCTCGCCTTTTTCGTCCAACAAGATATTGCCATTATAGACATTCATCATGTCAGGTGACTCAACGAAGGAATGGCTGAGGTATTTATTCTCAGGGTACTGAGGATGGTCGATCTTAAAACCGCCGCCAGCTTTAGTTAGTAAACCGCTGACATAAACGGGACCAGCGAAATAGCCGGCATAACCGCCGTAGCACTCGCCGAATACACCGTAGCCGCTGGTACTCCACCCACACACAGCTTTGCCGCTCGTGCTTTTACCATAGATGCTGTAAAAGGGATGTCCCAGTACTCCAAAGTTACCAGAATCGCCATTTATGCCAAAAACACCCTCTCTGCTGGTGCTTTGCCCGTTTACACCATAGCCGTTAATGCTGGTGCCGTTCACACCGGTATTACTGCCGGTGCCGGTACCACTTACACCGGTGGTGCTGGTGCCCAGTATGCCATAGTTACCAGAATTTGTATTCTGGCCATGAACGCCGCTGCCGCTGCTACTGGTCCCATATACCCCCATACCACTGCTGCTGCATCCTGCCACGCCTGTGCCCGTGGTGCTGGCCATGCCCAACACGCCGTTCCATGTGTCGCTCATGCCCTTGATTCCGTTGTCTCCACCTGAGTACGATACTAACGATGATTGGTTGTCTAATGTCGTATTAACGGCCACCTTGCTGAAGATGCCCGTGTCGCCACCGAGTTTTACACCGGAGAGTGAGGCCACTTTAGCACCCTGGGAAGGTGCGGGATTGGTTGCCGCGCCGCCGCTATTAGCGGAGGTACCTGTAGGGGTAACCGTAACGCGGCCTGCCAGGCTGAAAGTGCCAACCACCGTGATTATTGACAGTGCCGATAACAGGATATGCCTTTTGCCCGCCTTATATAACATCTGTTTCCTCCTTCGCACCCGTATTTTGTTTGTTTGCTATTATGCCATACGAAGTTCTTTTTGCAAACGCTACTTTAGGGTACATAACAATTGGAAAAGCTTGATTCGATATGATCAACTGGCAATAGCAAAGGCTTCGCAGGATATACAGAAGAACAT
>CAITCX010000380.1 GCA_903890885.1 uncultured Dehalococcoidia bacterium | reverse complement strand
TGATCCGGAAGTTTCTGACCGATGACCAACATATAACCGTGTCAGATTGTGATAGGCTTCTCACCGGTTTTGACTATGAACTACATAAAAGCGGCGGCAGCCATCGGGCTTATCATAAAAAAGGGGAACACGCAATCATTGTAGTTACACCGCACCATTCCAAATATGTTAAGCCTGGATATGTGAAATTGATAGTCAAGAAACTCAGACTGGAGGAAGATGATGGGAACTAAGTTAGAATGTAAGTCTCTGGATTATTATCTTGGACTTAAATACGCGGTCACCGTAACCCCCGACATATCAGGCGGATTTGTGGCTGAAATCAAGGACCTTCCCGGTTGCTATTCTCAAGGTGAGACTCTTGAGGAGGCCTATCAGAACATCGAAGAAGCCCGCGAACTTTGGATAGAATCCATGTATGAAGACTGCAATGATATACCTGTACCAGAGAGCGAGACTGAAAAGCAATACAGCGGTAAATTCAATGTCCGGGTACCCAAAAGCCTGCACCACAAGCTGGATATTATGGCCGAAAAAGAAGGGGTCAGCCTGAATCATTTCCTGGTTTCTACTCTCTCTCGCGCGGTTGGGCAGGAAGAAGGTACGAAAAGCAAATCCCGCAGGAAAAAGACCGCTTAATTTGCAGTATATCTCCCTGCAGGGATTCTTCTAATTCTATTTCACTTTGAAAAGTACATGCGCTAGAATTGAAACGTTTGGGATATTATAATAAGCATAGAGTATTCTGATGGTTCTGGAGATTTCTATGAAATACAAAGTCAATTTACAGGAAACCAGCGAAGGATATGCAGTCTGGGTACCCGGTCTGCCCGGTTGCTGGTCACAGGGGAAAACCGAGAAGGAAGCCCTGGAAAATATCAAGGACGCGCTGCGAGGCTACCTGGAAACCGTTGAGGAATTAAGCAAAGACAAACAATCATGTTATATTGAAGTCGGTTAAGGCATGCCGAGTTTGCCAGGAGTATCCCATCAGCGTGCCGTAAAGGCTTTTAAGAAATGCTTTTACTATGGCAGGAATAGTAACAGATGCAGGTCTAACTAACGAGGAATTCAAAGAGCTTTTATAAGGGCTTAAATTTGGCTGAATAAGACTCTGACATTCCTTTCAAACCGCCCCGGTGATGGCCAGGGCGGTTTTTGTTTTTAGCCGCCATGAGTGGAGGCGGGTCATGTGGATGGGCTGGTAAGGGGAATATAATTTCACCTGGATGCAGCAGTCGGAGGCTTCTACTCGACCCCGATGACTGCGGCAACTCCTATATAGTGGATCTCTTAAAGCTGCGCCTTAGCTGTCGGGCCTTTCTATCACCTGCCGGTCAGCTTCCCCTTACAGCAGCCCGGCAAAAGACAGACGACGATGTATAAACAGATAGACCAACAAAGGCGGAGAGTGCAACGGGACCCGGCAACAGATGCCACTGTTAAGCTGCCATCTATCTCCTCAAGGAGCAAAGGAGCAGAACTGGCGGCAACTCCCTGACTCCACCCGGCGCAACTGCCAGCCATGAACGATAAAGCCCAGAGGCAGGGTGACAGACCTACCTTAATTATCATCTTCTCTTTATGGAAAAGGTCCGCCGGATTCACTACGGCTGGGCGGATTATAATAGAATAGGGATACTTCCTCTGCCACCTAACTCGAACTATGAGGTGGACCCCAAAAACTGGACAGGTTGTTAAGGTGGGAAACTGCTCCTAAAATAAGAAGAGAGAAGGAGCAAAGAAATGAGCATCAAACGAAGACAACACAATCCATCATTTAAGGCCAAGGTGGCTTTGGAAGCCCTGAGAGGTGAAAAGACCATTGCCGAATTGGCCAGCCATTACGAAGTTCACCCCCACTCAAATCCTGCAATGGAAGAAGACCCTGGCCGAAGAAGCCACCGGGTTGTTTGAAAATAAGAGCAGCAAGAAACCCAAAGATGAGAAAGCCCTGGTCGATAGACTCTACCGGCAGATCGGGCAACTCAAGGTGGAAAAGGATTTTTTAGAGGACAGCTTGGGTCGCATGAGTTAGAGAAGCGACGCCAGGCTATTAATCGCAGGCTTTCAAAATTATCCATCTCACATCAGTGTGAATTGTTAAAAATGAACCGTTCCAGTTTTTACTATAAGCCTGTGGAACCGTCAGAAACAGAGCTGACTCTGATGAAAGTAATCGACCGCCAGTATCTGGAGACCCCCTTTTACGGGTCACGCAAAATGGCTGCCTGGTTAAAGAGCC
>CAITCX010000379.1 GCA_903890885.1 uncultured Dehalococcoidia bacterium | reverse complement strand
CCGAGATATGCACCTGGGGCGGCTCCGCTTTTCTGAACTTGACAGCATTGCTGATCAGGTTCTGGAACAGCTGGACCATCTGGGTATTATCCGCCATCAGGGTGGGCAGGGGATCATGGGTAACCACCGCCTGGCTCTCTCGGATGAGCATCTGAAGATTGGAAAGGGTCTGCTTCAAGACGTTCTCGCAATCGGTGGGTGCGAAAGGTTTACCCTGGGTCCCCACGCGCGAAAAAGTCAGCAGATCGTTGATCATACTTTGCATGCGGTTGGCGCCGTCCACGGCAAAGGTCATAAACTCGATGCCGTCATTATCCAGCTTGTCCCTGTAACGCCGCTCAATCAACTGCAGGTAGCTGGAGACCATGCGCAAGGGCTCCTGCAAATCATGGGAGGCAATATAGGCAAATTCGGTCAGGTCGGCATTGGAACGGGTTAGCTTCTCGGTGGTCTGTTTCAGTTCTTCCTCTACCTTCTTGCGCTCAGCGATTTTTCCCAGGCGTTCGGCCAGCGCGTTTAACAGGTACCGCTCTTCTGCAATGAACGGCCCCTCGGCCTCAGTCGGTCTTTCCTCCAGGTAAGCCACTTCCAGGCTGCCCGCAACGGCCCCAAGGAGCTTAATGGGCGCGGATTGCTTCCAGGCTGAATCCCGGTAGTTTTCAGTGCGGAACTCCTTATCACCCATAACTAGCCTGGCACAGGCGATTTCCGGGTACTGCCAGCTGGCAGACAACACGCTTACGAATTCTTGAAAGAGGTTATCCAGGGTAAGGCCTTCTTTGCTGGCTATCTCTGACAGGCTGTAAAAGGCCTGAAGCTCATTGGCCCTATTCATTAACAGCTTCTCGGCCCGCTTACGCGGTGTCACGTCGTGGACGATAGAAAAGAGTATGGGCCGATTCTGGATGGAAATTGAGGAAACGTAAATTTCGACATCCCTGATCTCGCCGCTGGCTAAACGGTGCTGAAAATAGAAAAGGTGGCGCTCTTTTTTCAGGACGTTCTGTATCTCAAGGGTGGTTTGAGCCTGAGGCAGCGTATTTATATCAGTTATTTTCAGGCTGCGCAGTTTTTCCCGGCTGTACCCGTAAAACTCGGCGGCCGCCTGGTTCGCATCCATTATCCGGGCGTTTTCAGGATCGATTAGCAGCATAATAGCCTTATTTCCTTCAAACATGGTCCTGAAGCGCTCTTCGCTCTGGCGCAAACTTTCTTCAGACTGCTTGCGGTCGATAACCAGTCCCAACCGTTCGGCTAGCCTGTTCAGAAGAAACCTGGTTTCTTTGAAGAAGGGGCCGTCACCCTGGTCAGGCCTCTCCTCAAGGTAACCCACTTCAAGGCTCCCCATAACCGAACCCTTCAGAAGGACCGGCGCAAATTGCTTCCAGGGGCTATCCCGGTAGTTTTCAGTATGGAACTGCCTGTCCCCGATGACTAACCTGGCATAGGTGATTTCCGGGTATTGCCAGCTGGCCGGCAGCTTGTTTACAAATTCCTGTAATAGTTGGTCCAGGTCAATATCCTTCCTGCCTGTAAACTCGGCCAAAGTAATAAAGGCCTGGTTCTCTCTCTGTCGCAGCTTTTCCTGTTCCTCGGCCAGCTTGCGTGCGGTGATATCAGATATGGTTATGCTGCAGGTGGAAGATCCTTCCTCGTCTTGCGCCAGGGCGGCCTCCAGGCGCGCCCACCACAACGTCCCATCTTCCTTCAGCATGCGCAGTTCGCATTCCTGAGAGGTGCCAGTTTCCAGCAGTTTTTTGCGGTGCGAGTAGTAAATAGGCTGGTCTTCTTTGACGATGAAGCGTGAGAAGGCTTGTTTGAGAATGTTAGATCTGGGCCTACCCAGCAGGGAGGCAGCCGTGAGATTGATTTTATCTATCAGTCCGCTGGCGCTAAAGGTGCAGTAGCCGACCGGGGCCAGTTCAAAAAGGTTAAAATAACGCTCCCGCCCAACATTCCGTTCCAACTGCGCCCGCCTGAGTTCTTCGTTTTGCATCTCCAGTTCGATCTGGTGCACCTGTAGCTCGTGGAAAGCCTTCTGGATTTCACCAGCAGAGAGGGAAGCGGTGTTTAGCGGTGTCAGGGCTTCTCTTACCCGCACTTTCTCTTCAGCCTGCTGACGCATATCAGCGGGTTTTTCGGGCAGGTTATCCTGGTTTGGCATTTTGCACTTCCACCTTCTAGCAGGTCTCTGACAATAGAGCGAGAAATGAAATATGTCTTTAATGTCTTAATCCCTTAATATATTATGTATAATATTGTCATTATTTGCCTGATTACGTTCAACTGCGGCGGCCTGCCAACCGGGAATACCGGCCGGTTTTTAACTGTAACCTGGACGCTGCTGGGGCAGTTTTACCTGAGAAGGAGAAGGGAAGTATCCACCTGAAGGTCAATTAACATTAGTTATAGAAAAGTTAATCTAAAAGAACTAGAATGTAACTGCAAAAGCTTATAAGTCCTGCATGTAAGTTCTACTTGTGATATAGCATAGTCAGCTTATAATAGAGCCAATTTTATAAAAAGGTAGCGTTGAGCTGCTGTCTGTAGATGGGCACCTGGACGGCAAGGAGCCCATGGTGAAACCGACCTTTTATCGAAATAAAAAGGAGGAGAATGGCTATGCTGAAAAAAACGTTTACCAAAAGATACCTGGGAATTTTCACGGTCTTATTGATGGTTTTAATCAATGTAGTAATCCTGAGCGGTGCTGGTCTTACTCTGAACAGCGGGACCGTTCAGGCCAGTTCTTATTCCTTTAATACCGCTGCAGCTGTGACTTATGCCGAGAATTGGTGGAACCAACGTAATACAACCCAATATCATGACTATGGCAGCGTAGATTGTGCCAATTTTGTATCCCAATGTCTTATAGCCGGGGGATTAAACCTGAGAGAATCTCCCTATGTTGACAGTTGGGGATGCATTCCCAGCTGCGATAACCTTCACTCCTATCTCGTGAATTATGCGGGTGTCCGCTATGAAACCAGGGCTAAAACAGAGCCGCCGCCAGCCTGGTTTAAGCCTGGAGACGTAGCAATGTTCGGAAACAGCCAGGATCCCTGGCAGCATTCCGTGTTTGCGGTTGCGATTGATAATATAACGGGTGAAACTCTGGTTGATGCTCACAGTAATGATCGCCATCTGGTCAACATCCCGTTTTATTTAGCAAACAGTACCACCTGGAACCTGGGCAATTACTACAATGTGACCGAGGCGGCTAATCTTATTCCTACCAGTATAATCCTGAGCTGTGCCACGGCTCTTAAGGGCAAGCCGGTTTATGTCGAAGCGATTATTTCAACCGGAGACGGCCCTATTTCGGGGGCAACAATCAAATTCCTGACCCAGCAAAGTGTAAAAAACGTCCTCTCCTGGGTAAATATCGGTTCTGCTACCAGTAACTCAAATGGTAAGGCTATGGTGACCATACCAGCCAAGTCCATCACCATGAACCAGCAGAAGATCAAGGCCATTTTTGTGGGGGATGACAAATACGGCGGTTCTGCCGGTACAGCCTTAATAACTCGACAATAGAAGTATATGGCAACTGATATGCTCCAGATACGTCTCGGGGCGCTTGCCGCTGATGCACATCAGTTTATATTAATAGAAAGCTAATACCGCCAGGGCGTGAGCTTGATGAAGATTGCGCGGACATAACCAGTCTGCTGCTAAAATGGGGATATTACATTTGGCAAAATCCGTTATCTTATTGATAATATCGGTAATACTGTTTGTTGCATTGCCAGGCTGTTCGGGTGGAGAGATGCAATATCAACTCCTCCTCCGCGGTCATACCAGCGGCTATAAAGTTCTAAAACAATGGGTCGGCAGGGATGACAAAACCACTGAGGATTTTACAGTCAATTACGATCACTGGGTTATATACAGTTCCAATAATCCCGATAGCTCTAACTGGCAAGACGGCAAGGGGCTATTGCAAATTACTTTGTATAATTTAGGAACCGGCAAATCACAGGAAATTTGGAATTCGTATAGGCCAAATGAACAACAATACCAATGGTACGAAAAAGGTACTTTCCGCCTGGAAATTAAATCAACCAATACTCGCTGGATTGTTCGCGTGCAGGTAAAAGCGGACAGCGATATCGTGTTGAAAGTTAACGCCGGGTTGAATACCGGTCAAAGATGGATAGATGGACTGACTGAAGGCGTACCGCTGGGATCTAAATGGTTTATTTCAGGGACGCTTCGTAACGAATCAACGCCGATGATAGGTAAGACCATCAAACTTTACCAGGAGCAAAACGGCGCACTGCATCAAATAGAGATCACACAAACCTATGATAGTCCCGATTCTACGCAAAAAGGTGCTTTTAGCTTCATAATGCAACCTCTAGAGAAGGCTGGTGAATACATCTACCGGGTGGATTATGACGCGCCTGATGAAGTAGTGGGGACCTTCAGCGTGGATTTAAAGGTTAAAGCCGCGGGAGCTTTGTACATTAACCTGGATAGTCCGGAAGAAGGCAGGGTGGGGGAGCAGGTCAATATCAACGTTGAATTAAAAGATTACCTGGATCAGAAGCCGGTGGTTGGAGCGCCCATCAATCTGGTGTTCTGTAAACATGACCAAACCAACTGGATAGCCTGGAATACCAATCTTGTAACGGATGCTTCTGGCCAGGTAACTTTTGATCCGGGTAAAATCAGTGAACTGGCGTTTCCTGATCTGGGTGAATGGCAGATTAAAGCCCTCTTCCCGGGGGGCCAATATAACGGTATCGATTACAAAGCGGTGGAAACCAGTCCCAAAGATATTGTTTATAAAAAGGGCACTCCCGCTGTAAATTTATATTTGAGTAACCCTCCTGCGGTCTCCTTTGCACCCTTCAAACTTGACTGCAAAATTACCAACCTTGAGGAGCAAACCATCAGTGGGAATGTAACACTAATTCTCGACGCCACTAAAAATGGCAGCGGGCTCCCATTGCCGCTCGGACTTTATAGTAACCAAAATACTGAATCTATTAATTTTCCGCTCAGCCTGGAAAGCGGCAGTTACCAATTTTGGGTTGAGTTTACGGGCAATGCCTATTATGAAGCAGCCAACAGTAATACACTTCAAGTTCGCTTCGGTCAATAAAAGAAGGCAGCCCTGGGCTGTAACCCAGGCTGTCACGTCCATTTTATACGTGGAGGATGACAAAAGCGTCTTTATAAACTCTAATTTCCGAACGTTGAACTATTCTGCCATCGTCGATATATATTTTCTCTTTCACGTCTTAAGTAACTTATCTTGTCTTTTTGGGCGCTAACATCGCCATCACTTAACCGGGGCCATTCTTCCAGCCTTCGAATTTCTGCATCTAATATTTCGACACCTGCTCTGTACTCATCTACAAGGCGCATTTAACGTCTCCTTAATTAACCCTTTGAGGGTAGCGGACTTCTCATCTTAAAAACTTATATTAATCGATTATCATACCGATCAGATAACAAATTGGCTATTTTTCTCACAATTTAGTAACAAAATCAGAAAAGAGAATTGGCAGTTTAAGCATTGGGGGCAGGCCAACTATATCAATTATGCGGATTTTAAAGATAAAGATATTTTGCGCTTGTTATCCTCTGTGAGATTTTCTACCAAAGGAAGCTCCTTTAGAATTTTTATCAGTGGAAGGGGTTCAGAAATATCAATTTCAAGCCATAAACTATCATCAACATCGCCGCCCATAGAGGTTACCCGGATACAGCCTGTTTTCACCAATTGATTCGCCAGGGAATAAACCTGTTCCATTTTGGCCGGAAAATTAATATTTAGTCTTTGACTCCCCTTATAATTTAAGGTCGTTTTCTCTGATATAACAGGATTATTCGGCTGCTTGTGGTTAATAACCGGCGCTACGGTCTCAACAGGGGCTTTATCTGACGTGGTTTCCGGATTAGACTGTTGCACCATTGCCATATTAATAATTTTAGTTTCAACTACAGGAGAAAAATCAGATGAACTCTTCTGGCTTCCAAGCGGTTTTGTCATAGATTCATCGTTAGCCATTATGCCCATTAATTTTTGTTGCAGTTCCAAAATTATATGGTTTGATTCTTGCATTCGGGTGCCCGCTTTTAACCTGGCGGTTTCAATAATCTGCTGTGCCTCAATATTGGCTTTGTTTATAATCTGCTCTGCTTCTTTTTCCGCAATTTGTTTAGCTTCAATTTTGGCCTTTATTATCCAGCCTTCTTTATCTGTTTGTACCTGGACTTGAGCCCGATTAATAATCTCATCAGCCTCTTTCCGGGCTATTTCCTGGGCATCTTTAAGAGTATCTAAGCGAACTTTTTCCACGCTTTCCCATGACTTTTGGCGGGTTTCCATCAACTCCAGGATGGCCTGCTTTTTTATTTCTTCTGCCGATCGGGTAAGCACTGCTGCTTCCTTTTCAGCGTCTTCCTTTATCTGCTGAATTAAAACAGCAGCCTCTTCACGGGTATTCCTAAAAATGGCCTCCACTTCTCTCTGAGTTCTTTGAAGAACGGCTTTTTTGATAGCCTCTTCCGCTTCTCCAATAATCTGATCAGCTTTTTGTCTGGCCTGGGATACCAGGGAATCCGATTCTAATCTGGCTTGCTGATTAGCCTTTTCGATTACTTGCATAGATTCTAATCGTGCCTTTTCAGTCAAACTGGCCGATTCCTTGTAAGCCTTTGCCAAAATGGCTTTGGTTTCTTTTACAGCGGTTTCATGTACCTTATCTTTTTCCTTTTGAAGTACAAGAACCAATTTCTGTTTATACTCTTCAATAAGCTGATCTGTTTCGCTTATCTCAATATTGGGTTTTTCCCTCACCATTACCATATGCACTTCTCCCAAAGTTCTTGATATTAAATTAATTGCCTGGCAGCTACAAATCAACAGCGATTCATAAAAGCCAAAATACTACAGGTAACCCATTTTATTCATGATATAAATCCAGGGTTCAGTAGTCCATAAGCTAATTGCGAGTTTTATGTGGGTGCCAGGTACCAAATTGGTTGTCTGTACAATTATGGCACTTCACAAGCAGCTAAAAGCATGTTCACTACGGTGCAAAGAGGACCTGACGGGCACCTTAGTTCAAACCGTTGAAGACCGCCCTGATGAGATCACTGTTATTATCCTGGCTCAGTTCCCAGACCATGACGCCTCCTAAATGGTTTTCCTGGATGTAAGCAGTTTTCTTACCGATGGACTGCGCATCGTCATAACTGATGAAGGTAGAGCCGTCAAACAGGTAGGGCACACTGGTTGTAATGTGGAACCGGGTTTTGAAATTGGAGTTGCTAAAGCAGGTTTTTACAATATCCTGGTAGGTGATCGTTTCACAGCGGCCGTAGGTACCGTAGAGGCCAGGGTAGTCCTGGTTTATACTCTTGACAGCAGTATACTTTCTGCCGTAAAACGGGATACCGACCACGATCTTTTCAGCGGGAATGGCTTTAAGCCAGAGTTGAAGACCCTGGTCAACACTCCAGCGGGCCTGGGGTGAGGCTGCATCAGGATGAAGCGGCGCATTAAAATCCGTATTCCTGTCCCAGGCGCCGTGAATATCATAGGCCATAATATTGGCAAAATCCAGGTATTGCGTAAAAGAATCCATCTCCGTATTATCGAAATAACCCTGGCCAGCACCGCCGGCAACCGTCAACAGGTATTGGGGGTCCCTGGCATTCAGGCGTTCGCGCAATTTCTTCAGCAACTCCGTGAAATTGTGCCTATCGGCAGGGCGCGTTACATTGCTGCCCAGGCCGCCGCTGACCGGGTATTCCCAATCGATATCGACGCCGTTAAATCCATATTGAACAATAAAATCGACGCAACTGTCAGCGAAAAGGGTCCTGGACGCATCGGAGAGGGCAACATCTGAAAACTTGCCGGACCAGCTCCAGCCGCCGACTGAAATGAGTGTTTTAAGACCCGGGTTAGACTTCTTAAGGGAATTCAGCCCGGTGAAATTGGCGGGGTCTATTCCGGCATCTCCCAGTTGAATCCTGAGGTCGCTGCCGATATTGGCAAAGGCATAGTTGATGTGGGTAAGATTACCTGCGGCGATCTTATCCGGTGTAAAACCGCTGTAGGCTGACCAGGCTGTGTAATATGCCACGACGCGGTATTGGGCTGAAGGCGCAGGGGCAGAAGCTTTCGCGGGTATTGTCATGGTATTGCCGACCGGCGAAAGGCTCCCGGCAGGCTCAGCGGCTTTAAAAGTGGAGCTGTAAGTCGTTTCAGGCGGTGTCTGAACTGGTTTGTCAGGGATTGCAGCGGCAGCGCAACCGATAACCTGGCTGACCAGCATAACCAGTATTAAGGAAACCGACAGATTCTGCAAAGCTGATGTTTTCAAGGGGAACCAACTCCTTTAAAAAGCACAGCCTGATATTTAGCCACTACCAGGATGGATTAAGCAGCCGCTTTTCTGATTCGCCTCGGGGTTCGGAAAGGATTTTCTCTCCGCCGCCGTAAAAAATAGTATCGGCATCGTTTGCAAGCCCTTTAATCACGGTTGGAATGTATTCCGCCAGGCTGACGCCCCTATACTGGACGTGAGCAGCCTCGCGTCCGGTTTTGTTCAGGTCGGTGTCGACCATGGTAGGCACAATCTCAACTACTTTTACCGAGGTGTCTTTTAGCTGCTGCCGCAATACCAGGGAATAGGTATGGATGGCGGCCTTGGTGGCATTGTAGACAGGCGTATTGAGCATAGGCATGAACCCCAGCCCTGAGCTCACATTGATAACAGCAGCGGAAGGTTTCTTCAGGAGATGGCCGATAAACAGTGAGGTCAAATCCACCACGGCCACAAAATTGATGGCTATCTCGTCTTCACCCGCTTTTAGCTCGCTGCGTCCCTTTTTAAGATCGATGTATCTCTGAATCCCGGCGTTGTTAACCAGGATGTCCAGATCGGGAAAACGGCGCAGCACTTCAGCCGCCAGATTCTCCCGTTGTCCGGCATCCCCGACATCACATTGCAGTCCCGTGATATCCGGGAATCGCTCTTTTACCTTTTCAAGCTTTTCCCTGTCGCGCCCGCATACGATGACCCGGCTTTTAGCCTTTTGAAAAGCCTCTGCAATACCCAAACCGATGCCGCTGGTACCTCCGGTTACAAGAACGGTTCTGTTGGCAATTTCCATGCTGTCTCCTTACGCCAGAAAGTGACGTGTATGTATTTTACTACTTAACCGCCTAAAATTATACGCAAAAAAACGCCCCGGTGACTAGCCAGGGCGGTTTTGGTTTATAAAGAAACCAGGTACTAAGTGAGGCTGATTTGGCTTGCCTCGATACTGGTATTGGATTCAGAGATCATCTTGACAAAAGCCTGAACGTAAACAGGATCAAACTGCGTACCTGCACACCTTGTCAATTCGGCCAGGGCCATCTCACTGTTGAGCGAACTATTACGGTAGGGCCTTGAGGAGGTCATGGCATCGTAAGTATCCGCTATAGCCAGAATGCGGGCATCCAGAGGTATGTTATCGCCTTTTAAACCCTGGGGATAACCGGTACCGTCAAAACGCTCGTGATGGTATAGTACCCCTGGCAGACAGTCCCTCAGGCTTTCGACGTGTTTAAGGATGGATACGCCCATCATCGGATGGGAGTGGATGGGCTGCCATTCTTCATCATTCAAATCATTTTCTTTTGAGAGGATTTCATCGGCAACCCCAATCTTGCCGATATCATGCAGTAAACCGGCGGTCCGTATGATAGAAACCCGTTTTTCGGGGCATCCCAGGGCAACGGCTAAATCCGATGCGAACTTGCTGACCTTCTTGGAATGTCCATAGGTGTAATGATCTTTAGCATCCACGGTGGCAGCCAGGGCATAAATGGTATTCAAGATTATTTCATTGCTATCACGTAATGCCGGATTCGCAGAGGACTCCACCGGAATTAACCTGGAGGTTACACTTACCCGGTTTTTCCCCAATTTTTTAGACTGATAAAGGGCCTTGTCGGCCGAATGGATCAGGTCCTCTTTCATAAGCCCGTCAGTAGGCCATGAAGATACTCCGATACTACAGGTAACCGTCATTCCCTTATAGGTGACATCGGATTCCATGCCGTCACGCAATCTTTCGGCAACTTTCAAGGCATAGTCGATCGATGTCTCAGGCAAGATCAAGGCAAATTCATCGCCTCCGTAGCGCGCGGCTACATCCACCGCGCGAGCGTTGTTCTTAATGACATTGCCAACTTTTCTCAAGATATTGTCGCCATACAAATGACCGTGGATGTCATTGTAGGATTTGAAAAAATCGAGGTCGACCAGTATCAGGGAAAATATATTGCCAAAGCGAGAGGAACGAGCTATTTCTTCATCCAGCCTTTGATGGAAGTGACGGTGATTGAAAAGCCCGGTCAACTCATCGATATTGGCCCTCTGCCGCGCCTGGGCGTACAACTGGGCATTCTCGATCACGATGCTGGCCTGCTTGGTAATCGAAGTTGCCAGATCAATGTCTTCCGGGTAAAAAGAATGGCCGCTTTGCCGGTTGCCGAGGGCCAGAATACCTATCATCCTTTCCTGACTTTTAACAGGTAAGAGCAAAGCGAGGCGGGGATCCATAATATCGGCTCTTTCCTCTGCCAGAGTCTCCTTAAGGCCGGGAATATTGTCAAGGTCTGCAATGTTCAAAGGCCTGTCCTCTTTTCCCAACCACATGGCGACGGCGCTGTCCCGCCTGATTCTTAAGACATCACCGGCGTTCAGCCTGGATTTTGGATAACTATATTGTGTGAGAAAACTTTCTTCTTTACTGAATAACAACTCTGCATGTATCAAATGCAATGACTTGCCAAGAGTTGTCAACATCTCGTTAGCTACTTCATCCAGTTCAATGGTATTGGCTATTTTGGAGCTGAAGCCAAGCAGAGCCTGCCGGTGGGAATATGTGTTGCGCTGAAAAACACTGTCTATTTTCTCTTCAGTTCGGAATCGCAAAGGACTGACAAGTGAAAACAGAAGGATAGAGACAAGGCTATTCAGTGTTAAGAGCAGATAAATCGGTATCTTAGACGAGTATCTTATTTCGAAATACAGCTCACCCACAAAAACTCCAAAAATTACTATTGTCACGACTGCATAGACCAGAGCTCGCCGGGCCAATAAGCGGATATCCAGCAGCTTGTATTTTTGTATTACAAAACCAATAATCAGGGCATTAGCCAGAGTACCCAGGTGGTCCGTGGGCAATCCCTCCAAAGCGGGCACTGTGGAATTAAGCAGCCCATAGATAGTCACGATTCCCAGTCCAACCATCAGATAGGAAATCTTGTTTCGTTCCGCCGAATCTTTTACTTCGCGACCCTTTTTTACCAGCATCACCATTGTCATTGCAATGGTAGGTAAAAGGATTGCCATTAAAATATATACCCAGGGACCGATGTCATGATAAATATACCCGTTTAAAATTGAAGCATCTCGCACTACCAGGCCTGCGAAGGACAAACCAATCACCGCCAGAACCACCCCATACTCGCCCCAAACCAGTTTTCCGGCTTTGCGCCCAGTATATATTGTAACGAAATGATAATAGGCAGCCATATTCCAGATAATCGAGACGATTACCATGTTATTCCAGAATATGAGATACGAGGAAGAGGCCTTTAAGTGATAGGAAAGAATGAAGGTAAACAGCGACCACACCAGAGAAGAAAAAAGATAAAAAGCAAATACTTTATTTACCGGTTTATTGATTTCATGTAATGCCATAACCAGTATGAAAGCATATGCGATACAACTTGCCAGTGGTATAAGAGACCAATAATTCATGCCCGGAACATACTCTCCAAAACACTTCCTAGCTTTTTATAGTCGTATTAATTTGAACTTATGTAAACGCATAATTGTCCCAATTCGTATGGGTTTTAACATGTATATTGTTCTAATAGATACAAAAGACCGCCCGGTATTTGACCGGGCGGTCCTGTTTGGTCACTAATAAACGCAGTGCCGCGTTACCTTGAGTTGTAAGGTTTAACGGTTCTAAAACATCACTGGAGGCTGGAATACTCTTAAGCCGATATACAAATCTCAGGCCGGAAATTATACTTTTGAAATAGATTTACCTTTTGGGGATATGAATGCCGCGCTTGCTCTATTTCGATAAGCTGCGTATTGCTGTAGTTGTCCTGGTGATACTCCACCATGCGGCCGTCATCTACGGCGCCAATACGTCTTTCTATTACGTCGAGCCTCAGAATGCCTTGCCAACGCTGGTCCTGGTGCATTTTCAGCTTTTAAACCAGGCCTGGTTTATGGGCGCCTTTTTCTTTCTTTCGGGCTATTTTTCTCCCGGGTCATTTGACCGCAAAAAGACCGGTTCCTTTCTCACAAGCCGGCTGCTCCGCCTGGGCATTCCGATGCTTGTATTCATGTTCGTTATCAGTCCGCTGGCGGCGATTTACGGCATCAACGCCGTGCCTGCCAGCCTGACCCGTCTGACAACACCGTTGACCTGGT
>CAITCX010000378.1 GCA_903890885.1 uncultured Dehalococcoidia bacterium | reverse complement strand
GTAGAACTGACCTTTACTATCAACGGCAATCCCCCACCCCTGCCCAAACCCTCGGGACCTCTGGATGGCGAACAAGTCGGGTTTATAGGCAGTGTGACACCTACATTTACCTGGGCAAAGGTCACGGCCAGCAGTCCCGTCACCTATACTTTCCAACTGGACAGCAATTCTGATTTTTCCAATCCCGTGGTAGAAAAAACCGGGTTGACCATTAACAAGTACACCTTGAGCAAATCAGAGGCGCTGCCCAAAGGCGATTATTACTGGAGGGTCAAGGCCGTTGATACCGCTTCGAATGAAAGCCCCTGGTCACAGCCCCAGTATCTTAAATCTGGCCTGATGTCACCGTTCCTTTTCTACTTGTTGTTAGTCCTGGTAATAGCAGTTTTAGCGGTTGGCCTGTACTTCCTGTTTACCAAAGTAATTAAGAAACGCCAGACTGCACCTACCGCCGGGTCTTTCACATCGCCAGAAATAGTTATTCCTGAGATTATTAACGCCGAATACCGTCAACTTGAAGGTGATAAACGGGCACTGCCCTGGAGATTGGCCTTGCCTCAGGCCCCGGCGCAGCCCAAAGGCACTAAAACACTCTCTGCTGAAGATCAGGTTAGATTGAAAACGATTATTGATTTCGCTAAATCGCTGCCCTTGCCTCAGCCTGATTCCAATACCGGTTGGCTGATTGACATGGCAGAGAACAACACCGGTCTGGTGGCCTCACCAGCCCTTTACTCCCAGTTGCTGAAGGGAGAGATCCAGGTTCATTATGAACCGGCCTGGATGCGGCACCCCACCTTCATCGACCTGCAGGCTTTACTGGAAGGGCAGCAAATTATGCAGGACCTCACGGCTTACGTGGATGCTATCAATCATTCAGCCTCCAGCGCCATTCAGGTCTTGCAGGACATCTACCATGATACCAGCGCCGAAATCACCTGGGATTTTATGGCTAACGACGGGTGGACCTATATTACGGCTATCTACGCAGACGGGGTGGCCTGGTTCCAGGGTAAAAACCTGCGTGAGCCTTCCGATCGCGATTACAGCATCAAAACTGAAAGCGCTGCCGGTGAAGAGCCGGTTGTTATGGGACTTTACGGCGATCAGAATACCTCCTTTGGAGGATTGCTGGTCAAAGCCAACGGGGATGCTGAAATCCAGCCTTTGCGTGCGTTACACTTAAAGCTGCGCCGCAACTACCGCAACAGCGAAAGACTGAGAGACCTGGTGGGACTGGTCACCCAGATGGAAGTTCAGCGCACCCGTCTACTGACCGCCTTTAGCCAGTTTAACCGACTGGGAACCTAGATCTAACAGATTCAAGGACAAAAAAGAAGGAGAGGCGATGCCTCTCCTTCTTTTTTACGAATTCACCTAATTCAGTTATCTGTCATAATTACCTGTCATTGTAAAGGAGCTGTCCGTAAGAGAACCAATATGGAGTCCATCTGGAATAAAATAGAACCAGGCAGTAAAAGTACCTTCTCCTTTAATTCCATGAGTCCCGGTCCATGTTCCTCCCAAATCAACGCGATACCCCTTGCTAGCATCAAACCCTGTTATTCCATAAGATATACCTTGAACTGTAAAGGTTGCTGATTTTGCAGCTAAAACACCTGAAAAAGTTCCAATTTGATAGCCATTTACCACTGCATCATAGGTTATGGTAAAGGGTCCATTAACGCGGTTGGATTCACCTTTGACGCTACGTGCAAATTCACCTTGAATATGGCGATCCTGCACTTGAAAAATCGGAACCTGATAACCCTCATCGAATCCAATTATGCTCACATTCCCCTCATCGATAGAGGTAAACTTACCGGAAGCCGAAAAAGCGGTTGGTTGGGCTGCCATCGCCACTGATGGCATAATTAGAGTAAGTGCCAGTGCCAGGATGATGCCGAGTAACAGAACCTTTTTCATTTTTGCCTCCTATTTTTTCTTTATTTTATTTGCTCATGACAGCTTCTTGGGGGTTAGCTGCAGACATCAATTGTTCAAAGGCGAAGTCGCCGCTTTGCAATAATTTCAGGCAGGCATCCACCACTTCGCGATCGTAAATAACTCCACTCAGCTTCTGGATCTCTTTTAGCGCGCTCTGCAATCCCAGAGCGGGCCGGTAAGGCCGGTGGGAGGACATGGCTTCCACCACATCTGCCACACTTAAGATTTTGGCTTCCAATATTATTTCCTGCTTGCCCAGACCGTAAGGATAGCCTGAACCATCGAGCCTTTCATGGTGCTGTAAAATTGCCTTGGCTACCGGCCAGGGGAACTCCACTTTTTCCAGGATATCGAAACCCACCTGCGAATGGTTCTTGATGATATTAAATTCATATTGATTGATTTTACCGGGCTTGCTCAGGATCTCAGCCGGCACCGCGATCTTGCCTACATCGTGCAGAAGGCCGATTATATGCATGCCTTTCTGTTGGAATTCGGATAACCCCATGCCTGCTGCAATAGCGCGGGCCAGCTCGGCCACCCGTCTCTGGTGTCCAGCCGTATAGGGATCGCGGGATTCCACCACTGCCGAAACTGCGGAAATGACGCCCTCCATAGTGCGTTGCAAATCAGTGTGAGCTTGCATAATACTGTTGTAGCGGCTGGCGTTGTCAATCCGGACAGCTATGTTGTCTGAGAGCGACTGCAGGAGCTGTTTGTCTTCATTGGCAAAGGGTTCCCCTGTTATCTTCCGGCTGAGCAGCAGCATACCCACAAACTGCCCCTCGTTTCTTAAGGGCATCAGCAGCTCAATGCAGTTGTCCAGGATAAGCTTACGGTCATTCTCCGCCAGGTTGCTGAGAGCGGGAATAACGTCCATGTCATTGCTGTCCACGATACTGTCCTGGTATTTCATGGTGATGGCCAGCGGAGCGCTGGATGAGAAAGAAATGTTTGACTGGGTATTATTGCCGCTGAAGGCCACAGTAGTAAAATCCCGGGTGTGAGCGGAAGGTAATAGAAGATAGACCCCCTGGCTCTGCATGCTGTTAGCCACCGTGGTCACCAGGGTTGCCGAAAGCTGGTCTAAATCCAGGTC
>CAITCX010000377.1 GCA_903890885.1 uncultured Dehalococcoidia bacterium | reverse complement strand
GGGTTAATGCTGCCCGGGCGGGTGAGATCGTAGCGGTCATGGGGCTTAAGAAAACGACCACCGGCGATACTCTGTGCGACGAAGAACACCCCATACTGTTTGAATCAATAGAGTTTTATAAACCGGTTATCTCCATGGCTATAGAGCCCCGAACGGTTGGCGAACAGGAAAAGCTCATCCTGGCCCTGGAACGGATCTCAGAAGAAGATCCCACCTTTCATTTTAAGATTGATGAAGATTCAGGGCAGACGGTAATCTCCGGCATGGGGGAGCTGCATCTTGAAATAGTAGCTGACCGGATTGCCCGCGAGTATCGGGTTCCCATCAAGACCGGAAGACCGCAGGTAGTATACAGAGAAACCATAAGCACTGCGGTGGCAGCCGAGGGCCGCTTCGACAAGGAAATAAATGAAGTGCGGCAGTCCGGCCATGTATGGCTGAAACTTGCGCCCCGTGCCCGCGGTGAGGGCAATAAATTTGTGCTCGGCATTGAGGACGGAAAGATACCGGAGCTCTATTACCCGTTTATAGAAAAGGCCTTTCATGAAGCGTGCTCCAACGGTCCTCTGTCAGGCTACCCGCTGGTGGATATACAGGCTACACTCTTTGACGGGTCATATAGCGAGCTGTCAGCGACTGAGACCGGCTACACCATTGCAACTGCCATGGCCATGCGGGAGGCAGTTGAGCGCGGACAGCCGGCACTTCTTGAGCCGATCATGGAAGTTGAAATAGTTACGCCGGATGAATTTACAGGGGAAATTATTGCGGATATTAACTCCCGCAAGGGTAAAATTGAAATGATAGAAAACAAGGGCAAAACACGGATCATGAGGGCCAGCGTATCATTAGTGAATATGTTTGGCTACTCAACTTCGCTCAGGTCGTCAAGCCAGGGTAGAGCCACGTTTACCATGAAGTTCCTTTTGTTTGGCAGAGCGGGAGATGTGGTATGATATTTGGCGTGACAAAGTAATTTTTATGCGTTATCTTTTAACTCATGGTTAGTACATAATTAACGAGAGGAGAACTGAATGAAAGAAAAAGTACAGGAAGTTTTGAATAGAATCAGGCCCGCGCTGCAGGCCGACGGCGGTAATATTGAGTTGATTGACATTGTTGACGGTGTGGTAAAAGTGAAGCTGCTGGGGGCATGTCAAGGGTGCATGGGGGCACAGATGACCCTGAAGATGGGCGTTGAGAAAGTTCTTAAAGAAGCAATCCCCGAAGTAAAATGTGTGGAGGCTGTTTAATTATACGGTTGCTGCCCTGACGCTTCCGCTTGTTTATCGTGTGCGGCAAAATAATCCTCAAGAATCTGCTTATGATCAAACACCAGGGGCTGAGGAAGAGAGTCCCTGGTGAATATTCGCGCATCAGAGGCGTCGTCACCACCAGTGGGAATGCCGTGCGCTGCGGCACAAAATACCGTCGATATGGTATGAAACCGGGGGTCGCGGGCAGGATCAGAATAGGAATGAAGCTGGCCTTTCAGTATAACGTCAAGAGCAGTTTCTTCCTTTGCCTCTCTGACCGCAGCATGTTCAAGCGTTTCTCCGTAATCTACAAAACCCCCCGGCAAGGCCCATCCGAGCGGGGGGTTTTTTCTCTTTATTAAAACAATCCCACCGCCTTCAACCTCAATAATGATATCAACGGTAACCTGAGGACTTTTATATTCTTCAAATTCCCGCGAGCAATACGGACATATTTTTCTAACCTTCATGTTTGCGCCTCCACCTGATTCACATAACAGGACTTTCCACAAAATTAAGGCATAGGAAACCACGAGCGCAGGGGGGGTTTTAACGCCACAACAATATTCTTAGTGGCTTACGTCACGACCCCGGCAGCGTGCGTATCATGTACGGGGCAGGCAGCTTCCAGAGGCTTCGACAAAGGGGAATGCAATGGGGTCTGGCAGGAGAGAATTCGCAAGGCACCTATCTGTTCCACGAAGAACAAGCGGTTGTGTTGTAGCTTAAAATCCCCCTGCACTCGAGTAATGCCAGCACTATAAATTATGGGGAAAGTCCTGT
>CAITCX010000376.1 GCA_903890885.1 uncultured Dehalococcoidia bacterium | reverse complement strand
TGGGCTACTTGGAAAAAGCCGGTCTGCTGAGATCTTTAACCCAGGGCAATCTAAAATATTACTCTGTGGTAAAGGATTTCCCTTTTTATTCAGAGCTTAAAAAGATTATCTACGGCACCATCGCTCTCGGGGATTACCTGGGTAAGTTTATGATTGATTCTAAAGAGATAGAATTGGCTTTCATATATGGGTCAGTTGCCAGTAACCAGGAAACTGCAAAGAGTGATATTGATCTTCTGGTGGTGGGTGAAATTGATGAGGACGAGTTACACCGCACAATCATGGCAGTTGAGAATGATATTGGACGCCAGGTAAATTACACTTTAATGGGGCACGATGAATATCTGAATCGGCGAAAAAAAGGAGAACCCTTTATTAAGCGGATTCTGGCAGATAAGAAAATCCTTTTAAAGGGAGATCCGAATGTCTTTAGCTAGTTTAGTTGCCGCTGGCAGCATTCATCCCTTTAAGGCTACTCCTCAGGAGATTTCCCGTTCGATGGAGATCGCCCATCGTGACTCAAAACAGGCTGAGCGAATTCTGTTGGAAAGCCTGGATTGGGCATATTCTATAGCCTATAATGCCGTGTTGCAGGCCTGCCGGGCCTACATGTTTTTCCGCGGATACCGTCCGGCCAGCACTGAATCTCACAAAGCAACTCTGGCTTTTATGCAAGAAACGGCAGACGCACAGCTAAAGGAGTCTATTGATTATTTCGACCGGGTAAGAAAGAAACGTCATCGCGTAGTCTATGATGAGGTGGGGCTGGTAAGTGAAAAGGAAGCCCGGCAACTAATATCGAAAGCCAAGGAATTTATTTCGTGGGTGGACATACAGGTGAAAAATGCCCCTGGAATAACCTGATCTTCCCGTTAGAAACTTGCCCCTTCTTTCAGGCTGCCTGCTTAAAAGTCTTCCCCGCTGAATTTAGCCTTACCCTCTGTAATTCTTCTCTTTGAATATGTTTTCATCCACTGCGCTGCCGTCTGAGAAGTGCCTGGCCAGCTGGGTGATAATGTCTTTAAATCCGTTTGCGCTCATATCCTGTTTCATGATCTTGATCAGGGCTGCCGTAATAACCATCTCCGCGCCTTTGCCCGGACTGGTGTAATCAAAGGTGATGTAGCGCGGGTCCCGGTGGTCGTTGTCCACCAGCATTATGCCGGAATAGTGGCACCTGAAACATTCGTTTTCCGCGTCCCAGGCTTTCTGCAATACTTTGGTCCGGGCCTCGATGTCCGCTTTGCCGGCGGACTCAATCTTTTGCAGGATATTGCCGCATCTGCGGCAGTATTTGGCCAGAGCATGCCTTAAAACGGCGTCACAGATTATGCAATTTGAGACTGGTTGTGCCATCTCTCAGGCCTCCCTTCCGGGCGGTTGTATGTATATCACCCGCCCCAATACTTTTACTTCTTCCACCAGCAGCGCCTGAAAATTAGGATGGGACGCGTAAATCCGTATTCTTCCGCCTTTGTGAGACAGATGCCTCAATACAGCTTCTCCGCACTCTGGGTCTTTTATGATGTACAGTTTGCCTTCCACATCTATTTCCTGCGTGGGCAGCACTACGATCACGTTTTCGCTGTGGATGCCGTCGTTGGCCAGGCTTTCTCCGTCAATTCTCAGTGAGTAAAGGTCGCCGGGACGGTCCGTCAGTGATTCTACCAGGTTGCGCGAAATGATCAGGCCTTCCCCTTCCTCGTGCTGGATGACGTAAGGCGCGCGGGCCGGCACGTAGCCGCGCTGGGGTATCTGCATCACTTTTCCCATGAAGTCCAGTTCTTTCACGCCGAATCTGCTCAGGGCCCTTTTTAACTCTACGAACCGGTCTGAATCGGCGCCGGCAGCGGGCGCGCGCGCGGGTGCGGACTCTTCTTCTCCGATCATCTTGAATAAACTGATCTCCAGGCCGCTGGCCAGTTTTTTCAGCACCGGCAGTCCCGGCTTTTTAATGGCCCCTGTTTCTATGCGGGCTATGTAACCGGGGTCTATTTTGCTCAGTCGCCCCAGCCGGTAAGGTGTAAACCCTGCCTCTTCCCGCAGCCTTTTTATTCTTTCTCCCAGCGTCGGGTTTTCCATGTGTCGATAATCCTCGTTGCAATGACAGATATATTCTAGGCAGTATTGACAAAATTGTCAATATTACATAATGCGTCAAATACCATTGACTTATGTGTCGGTATTTGTTATCGTATTAGCATAGCAGAACAAACGTTCTGCTGCCTGCGAAAGGAGGTAATAATGCCGGATAAAAGAGGCTCCGCTGAGACTAAAGTGCTGCTCAAAGCGGTTTTAGCCAGGTATGCGGGTGTAACTGCTGCCGCTGAAGATTCCAGTTATTGCATCAGCTATTTTTATTATCTGCGCAGCGGTCAAAGGGTAGCCAGCCAGGCCTTTTGCGATTGGGTTAAATCTGCCCATCCGGACCTTAAAGATCTGTGTTCTGCGGTCCAGCTCAGCCGGATTACGGATTAAAGCCCCAAAGTCATTTTTCAAAAACAAATCCAATTTTCCCAAGGATTGAAGGAGCAAGAAACGATGGATAAATCTGAAAGCATCACCGAGTTAACCAAAGCCCTGGTCAAATTCCAGGCAGCCTTGAAGCCCGCTGTCCGCGATAAAACCAATC
>CAITCX010000375.1 GCA_903890885.1 uncultured Dehalococcoidia bacterium | reverse complement strand
CCTGGTTTTATTTTCAAAAAGTAAGTATTTGTGCAGGAGGCCTATAATTGGATAAGGTTTTTCCCAGTCTTGAAGAAGCAATTAAAGATATTCCGGATGGAGCCACTGTCGGTTTTACCGGCTTCTTTACTTGCGGCAATCCCATTTTCCTTACCAGAGCACTGGCCAAACAGGGGGCTAAAAATCTGACCATTGTGGTCATGCAATTGGGTGTCGGTAATGAAGAAATCAATGATCTACTGAAAAACGGCCAGGTGAAAAAGGCCATCTGCAACTACCCCTTTTACCGCTCTTTTAGCCGCCGCTCATTGTTTGAGGAACTGCTGCGGGCCGGTAAAGTTGAATGTGATTTATACCCCATGGGCACTTTTGCCGAAAAGCTCAGAGCTGCCGGGGCCGGAATCCCCGCTTTCTATACTCCTACCGGTGCCGGTACACTGATTGCCGAAGGCAAGGAAGCCAGGGTCTTTGAAGGCAAAGAATGCCTCCTGGAAACTGCCCTTCCGCTGGATTATGGTTTCGTGCATGCCTGGAAAGCCGATAGAGCCGGCAACGTGGTCTTCCGCAAAACCGCCAGAAACTATAACCCGGATGTCGCCCGGGCCGCTAAAATCACCATCGTGGAAGCCGAAAATATTGTTGAAGCGGGCGAAATTGATCCGGATCTGGTTCATCTGCCCGGCGTTTATGTTACCAGGGTTGTAAAGGTCGAGCGTCCCACGATCAACGTCACCATTGAAGCCCCTGCCAAATAACGCTAAAGCGAGGATTAAAGTAAAGAAATGGCCAAAACATTTGAAGGTATTGCGAGAGAGTTAATCGCTTTAAGAATAGCTAATGAAATCCCGGACGGCAGCTATGCTAATCTGGGTATCGGTATTCCCACCCTGGTCTCCAACTGGATTGAAGGCCGGGATATTGTCCTTGAAGCTGAGGTGGGTATGTTGAATACCGGGCCTTTGGCCTTCGACGAGCAAATCGACCAGGACCTTATCAATGCCAGCTGTCAGCCGGTTACTGAAATGCCTGGCTCATCCTATTTTGCCAGTTCAGAGTCTTTCGCCATGATTCGTGGCGGGCGCATGGACTACGCCGTGCTGGGAGCTCTGCAGGTTGCCGAGAATGGAGATTACGCCGGCTGGAACGTTCCGTCAGCCAACCGCGGCAAACTTGGCAACATCGGCGGTTCTATGGATTTATCCGTTGGAGCCAAACATCTCTTTATCGCCATGGAGCATGCCACTACCACCGGAGAGCCCAAAATCCTGAAACGTTGCACTTATCCCATCACCGCCAAAGGCGCAGTCAAGAAAATCTTCACCAACCTGGCCGTAATTGAAGTTACGCCCAAAGGGCTGGTCTTGAAAGAAGTAGCCCCCGGTTTAACCGCGGCCGATGTACAGTCCGTTACCGAGGCTAAACTCATCGTTGATCCCGATTTAAAAGAGATCGGCCTCTAAAAAGTTATTATTATTATTATAAAGCCCCCATCCTCAGATATAAGGATGGGGGCTTTTTTTGCCTTTAACCTTAAGGTATCGTTGATCTCCATTCGTTTTTGAAAAGTCGTAACTGCCAGTCCGGGGGACCGGTTCTGGTATTATTTGTTAAACAAGTTTAGAATATGCTATAAGCCTATCAGCATTTTTAAATCAGCCAGGAGGCGAAGCGTGAAATTAGGCATACCCATATTGGTTATAGGAATCCTGTTGCTATTCGTATCTCTTCCAATGTCAGTATTCCTTGTTATTAAAGGTGTTGACAGTTTAGCAGCAGGCACTGTTCTGGGAGGAGCCATGGCCTACGCGCCTGTCGCTGGTGTCGTTCTCGGCTTTTTACTGACTGCCATCGGCGCTACCAGAACCTTCAAAGACTAAACCGGGTCTTAACCGCCCAGAACGAACATCGGTGCGATGTCTTCTGGTGGTTTGCGGTCATTGGGTATGAGGTCATTGTTCATGTATACTGCCTTGCCGATGAGGTCCAGTGTGGCTTTTTCCGGGTCTGCTCCCTGTATATTCCCCATAATCCAGGGTCCTTCCTCCAGTTCCACTACCACTACCAGGTAAGGCCCTTGCCCGCGATGGTTTTCTGGCGGGATGAAGACCGTTGTAAAAGTGACAATCTTACCCTTGCCTGAAAGAACCACCACCTCTGAGTCAGTTGCTCCGCAATTTCGACAGGCCAGCCTCGGAGGGGCTGTCACGAAGCCGCAAGTCTTGCACTTAAGCCCCGCTAACTTATTCTCTCTGAGAGCCAATCTATATTCTTTAACGCCTAATTGTTCCCCCATGCCATCTCCGCCTTGCTTAAACTTGTAATTCTACCCTTGCTCCATGATAATGTTGCAATTGATGTTGCCGCAGGCTCCCATCGCATCGGTCAGGCCGATCTTTGCTCCCTCTACTTGTGTGGCTCCGCTCTCCCCGCGCAACTGCTTGAAAATCTCATATACCTGCGCTGCTCCGGTAGCCCCTACCGGATGTCCTTTGGATTTGAGTCCGCCCGATGGATTTACCACTACTTTCCCACCCAGTTGCGTCTCGCCGCGAGCTGAAGCAGCACCACCCGTGCCGTATTCAAATAACCCCAGGCTCTCTAACGCCAGTATTTCCGCTATAGAAAAGCTGTCATGCAGCTCACAGACGTCAATGTCCTGCGGTTTGACTCCCGCCATTTTATAGGCTTTACCTACAGACACTTCTCTGGCTATCAGCCTGGGCAAATAGGCCT
>CAITCX010000374.1 GCA_903890885.1 uncultured Dehalococcoidia bacterium | reverse complement strand
TTACAGTTGCAAATACCGGTGTTATATTGAATCCGGCTATCATTGTAGCCAGAACCAGTCCGCTTAACACTGTTAACAATATTTTTTTCATAGCTTTCCCCCCGTCGTATTTCACAAATTATTCAAGTGATAATCAAACCAATTTTAAACATACGTTGAAAAGATTAAAATTCGCCCATAGTTCCATAGTTTAACAAATGTTAGTAAAAAAAAAGTAAAAAAACAATTATAAAAGTAAATAAAAGGTTACAATTTGGCAAAAACTTTATTTTCGTCCGGTATATTGCCTTTTTGTATCAGATTGATCTATCACCTCCTCGAAAAACATTAACCTGACCACAGAAGGTTGATTTTACCATTACACCTATATATCCAAACGACCAGACTCAGATAGCAGATCATAACTTTCCAAAAATATATCCATTCTGAACAGAGAACATATTCTGACTTTTAAAAAAACTGCTTATATTATATAAAATAATTTTGGAAAATTCGGGTATTTTGGGTAAAAATAAAGTTACAATAAAGTAAATAAATAGTAAATACTTCACAGCAGAAATTAGATCCTGATTATTGGCGGGCAAACTCAGCAGTTATCTGGTTGCCCCCAAAAGGGGGAAAATTGGGAAGTGGAGTTGCTGTCAGGTGTATCCAACTTCAATGGCTGTTTTTGGCAAGTACAATGAGTCTTAGCTTCGGCCGTTTCTCTTAAGAAACGGTTCCCTTTTTAGCATGCCGAAAACAAATGACCTCCTTTTTGGAGCGAAATTATATCTAATGTATATCAAGATCACAATTACTTCCGCTGATTCAAAATATCAACCAGTATGAGAAATGCCCCCTTTACTGCCTGTTAGATTGCCTTATCTTTAACTATTCGGCCTATTTGTTATGACATTTTTACCAGTTGTAACTTTTCATTAACGATTTGACGCGATTTATTAACAAATTATTTACCGCTTCAGGATATACTAAAAATACAAAAATAAATACAAAAAAGGAGTAAATAATTATGAAGAAGGTACTGGTTGCCCTTTTCGCTCTGGTTCTGGTCATAGCAACGGCTATCCCAGCAAGTGCAGACGATAATCTGGTTACAAATGGTGGTTTTGAAAGTCCTGTTTTAGGTAATGGCACATGGACAATTTATTTTCCAGGCAGTAATTCTACTGGTTGGAGTACCGGGGATCAGGGAATTGAAATACAGAACCATGTTGCTGGCACTCCCAATGGTGGACAGCAATTATGCGAATTAGACCCAAATCATCCTACCTTTATCTACCAGGATTTAGCCACTGAAGCTGGTCAGGAGTATACCTTGAGTTTTTACTATTCAGGCCGGCAAGGAATTGGCCCTGATGACAATTATCTTAAGGTAACATGGGGTGGAACAGAAGTATTTACTACAACTGAAGATGGAAGAGGAAAAGGTGATACTGACTGGAAATCATATTCAACAACTGTAAAAGGTACCGGTACATCAACACGTTTAGAGTTTTCGGGGGTAGGTCCTACTGACCCTGTCCCTTCATATGGGATGTATATAGATGATGTCAGCGTGACATCATTCAATGTAAATAATCCTACTCCAGAACTGCCAGCTGGTGCGTTGCTGGGATTAGGGTTGATAGGCATCGGCGGACTATACTTCGTCAATAAGAGAAAGGAAGCTGTCGCAAGAGCATAATCCAAGACACAACATTAAAAGTTGATAAAGCAATGGGACAAAAAAGACATGGCTTGCTTGTAAGCCATGTCTTTCGTTTCTAATCTATATCCATTAATCTGTTTAACCAAGCGGCGGCTTTGCCGTATCTGATTCAACAGTATGCCGTAGTCTAAAAATGGAAGGTATTCGTAGCTATCTTTATTAAAGTGATGATGGGTTTATTCAGAGGTTCCTTAATTTGTTAGCCATGTATCAAATAGTTTAATAAGCCCCCGGTGGTGGTTTCACTGCGAAAAGAGATAATCATATAAAGCATAAACCAGTAATCCTGCTGAGTGTATAACGTTATACTCGCAGAAGTATCTCCGGGCTTTAGAATATTACTGGACCAGGTAATATACTGGGGAGGATCGGCAGTAGGATCAAGGCCCACGGTATCAATGTCGACCCCATTATACATTGAATAACCGCCGGATAAATATGATTGGGCATTCCAGACGTTATTGGGGCTAGATTTTGTATTGCTGGTAGAGGTAGTTCCATCCCAGAGCTTGGTGCCATTCATGGAGATATAATCTCCGCTCAGTCCGTTATCTCCCTCTGTGACAAAACACGTGACTTTAGCGGCATTGACCTCACCTTCAATTTGTTGAGGAACCACGAAGCCTTTAATAGTCCCTCCAGAGGTGCCATCACCATTCCAAACAACGCTGATTCCGCCTGATGAGACGTTGCCGGACCCAAAGAAGTTGTCATACAAATACAATTGGTGCCCAAGGGTTTCCGACCCTGTGAAAACCGTGACCAGCGACCAGCCGGCGTGGGCCAGTTGATAAGCGCTGGAGTTAGTTCCGGTATCTCCCAGATCTCCAATGGCAGAATAGGTGGCATGGCCGTTAAAATTGGTAGCCGGGGATATCGGCTGTTGAGCATACGCTATTACCAACGCCTTGACATCTCTATAACAGGATTGGGCAAACCCGGTGAAAACCGGATTACTCCCCGAGAACGAGTAGGTTAGAATTACCTGGGTCTTGGAAGAAGTAACCTGATTAGTGGTATAAGAACTGGTAGCCGGGTTGCCGTCAGAATCAAAATAAACGATTTTGTTGCCGCTGCCATTATTGATCTCGAAGGTAATCCCTGTATCCGGATTCAGGGTATTGATGCGGATATCGTCAATATTTACGTACTGGCCGGAAGTATTGAAGCCAACTACATGGTATTTGATCTTGAAATTGCTAGTGAGGTAGGTAACCGGAATATTATACTGGTAGATAGAGAAGACAGAGGTCCCCGATGTACCTACGCCTGAGCCTCTAAAAGCCTGGACCCGATTGCTCCAGGTGGTACCACCATCATTGGAGATGGAAAAATCCAACCCGTCAGTACTCGCCGGTGCTGTACCGGAATACCACTGCTCCCATGAAAGTGTATAGACCCAGGTAGGAGAGGGATAGGTGCCCAGATCAAAGGCGAAGGCGCTGTGTTGAGTAAGATCACGATTAACGCTGGTATCGGCATCACTATTGCCTGTGGCGCGGAAACGACTACTGGAATTGACTGACCAGTCACTACCATTGGTAAAATTGCCGCCGGAACCCACAGCGAAAACATTACTGCTGTCACTGCCCCAAACGCTATTCAAAGATTCACCGGTACCACCGGACACAGAGCTCCAAGTGGTGCCATTGTACTTGAGAATAACATAGTTAAAACCAACCGCGAAGACATTCGTGCTGGAATTGCCCCAAACGCCGTAGAGAGCGGTGCTGGTACCGCTGGTCGAGGAACTCCAACTGGTGCCGTTGTACTTTCGAATAGTGCCGCCAAATCCAACCGCGAAGACATTAGTAGCGGAACTGCCCCAAACACTATAGAGAGCTGTGCTAGTACCGCTCGTCATAGTGCTCCAACTGGTGCCGTTGTACTTGAGAATAGAGCCACCAAATCCAACCGCAAAGACATTCGTGCTGGAACT
>CAITCX010000373.1 GCA_903890885.1 uncultured Dehalococcoidia bacterium | reverse complement strand
TAGAAGCCGATAAAAAGGCTTTCGTGGCTCTCTGCAAGTATCTTAAAGCTAAAGATAGTGCCGAGCACACTGTTATCGGTTTACAGGTTGAGAATGAGCCCGGTATCCTCGGCAGTGACCGTGATTATAGTCCCGAAGCCCAAGCAATATTTGATAGTCCTGTACCTGCCAAGCTGATTGCCGACATGAAGAAACGCGGCAAGGGTGAGGTCTACAACATCTGGCAAAAAGCCGGCAGTAAGGATTCCGGCACATGGTCGGATCTGTTCGGTTGGACGGCCGGCGAGTTTATGTCCGCCTGGGCTATCGCTAATTATATCGACAGCATCGCCGCGGCCGGAAAAGCGGTCTACGACATCCCCATGTACTCCAATGTCTGGGTCATGGAGATTCACCGCGCAAATGTGGTCTGGATGAACCCGGGAGAAACCTATCCGTCCGGCGGCGCGGTCCGTAAAGCGCTCGATATCTACAAGTGGTTCACACCCCACGTGGACATGATTACTCCGGACATCAAACCCTATAATCACCGCTTCTGGGATGCCATGTGCGCTACCTATTCCCGCGATGACAACCCCCTCTTCTTCTCCGAAACGCCGCCCTTCCTGAACTTGTTCCGGGCCATCACTGACTACAATCTCATCGGCTACAGCCGTATGAGTTCTACCGAAAACATCGCTGATGAAAATGGTAACGTCCGTCCCGAATACCAGATCGGGGCTAACACCTACTGGTGCCTGGCTTCTGCAATCCCTTTGATTCTCAAGTACCAGGGCACTGGTAAAATGCATGCCATCGTCCAGGAGGAAGACATCGGTGCCATGCTGCTGGACCTCGACGGCTTTTATTGTGCTGTCATTTTCTCCGATGGCCCCCAACGCCGTCTCGGTACAGACTGGCGTCATAAGAAAATCGTCCCCGAAGGTGAGAACAACGGCCCTGCCGGCCTTGACCGCGGACGGGGTCTTTTGGTCCAGGCAAGCAAAAATGAGTTCTATATCCTGGGGGCTAAATTCCGCGTTTTCTTCCGCCCCAAGATGCCCCCTGCTAAATTACTCGATGTTACGTTTGTCGCTGACCGTTTTCAGGAATCTCTCATTCACCAGCTCAAGGTGGATGAAGGCCATTTCGACGATAACGGTAATTTCGTAGTTGACCGCCGACGTAACGGAGATGCCATAGACGGCGCTATTTGGGTGGAGCCCGACCTCGGTATAGTCCGTATTATACGCTGTGATTAATACTCTCTAAGGTAATCCCAGCTCCACAGCTGGGATTACCTTAAAACCCTATATTGGAATTGAGCCCAGGTAAATAAATACCGTTATCTAACAGAATAGCGTTTAGAGGCTACCCGGTATAACTCGTGAAACAAGGGAATTTCTATCGACACCTCTAACAAAATAACCATTATTCTACAAATCACTTACCATAAGTTTTTTACTAATCTTGGAAATTTTTTATTAAAAACTCCTATTATTATTTCTATCACGATTCATTGTTATTACGACTATTATCAATACGAATCAAATATGGTACAATAATAGGAATTGTTTAATTTACGGAAAACTCTTTACTGTATAGTCAGGAGGAAACTAGAAAGAATGGCTTCAATCGATAAACAAATCATGATTAATGCTTCACCTGATAAAATCTACAATTTTGTAATAAAACCGAGTAACCTTACAAAGTTTTGGCCAAGTTTAGTCGAAATTAAAAAAGAGAAATTATTACCCAATGGCGGATATAGCGCTCAGTGGAAATATAGAATGTCAGGTATTTATCTGTCAGGCACAGCCCAATGTACTGACGTTTTACTCAATAATTGGTTTACCGTAAAAATCAATGGTGCCGCAGACTGCACTATGACTTGGACATTTAGGGCTAAAGAAAATATGGGGACCAACACAACCCTCACGCTCGATTACCATGTGTCTTTACCGCTAGTAAACCGGGTTGCCGAACATATTTTCGTTAAAATGAACAACCACGAAGCTGATTTGGTTTTAGCAAATCTTCGAGTATTAATGGAAGAATCTAAAACGCCCCCGTCTGATGCTCCAATTTTGTCTCTCTTGCAAATCCGTTAAATTAAATTGCAGC
>CAITCX010000372.1 GCA_903890885.1 uncultured Dehalococcoidia bacterium | reverse complement strand
CTTATTTGCGACAACCCTGTGTCACAAATATTTGCTCATGCCAGCCATGATCTATTCAATACATTTTTCGATCATCCAGTTCCAACCATTTTTGCCAGAGTAATCGGGAGTTGGGATTATCGTCATATATCATAGAAACCAATTGGTTCGATTCAGGATTTAAGAAGGCCCTGTAAAATACCTGGTCGTCAAAACCAACAGCGGCCGCCTGTTCTGAGGTGCTGCCGTAATACACTTTAGTAATCCTTGCCCACATTATTGCCCCTAAACACATCGGACACGGATAACAGGTAGTATAAATCTCGCAGCCGCTCAAATCGTGGGTCCCCAGAGCGCTTTCAGCTTCTCGTATAGCGCATATTTCGGCATGGGCGGTGGAATCATGGGAAGAGATTACTCTGTTATGTCCTTTGCCTATTATTATGCCGTCTTTCACCACCACCGCTCCAAAGGGGCCTCCGTCGCCTGCCAGCATACCCTGTTCAGCTTCTTTGTAGGCCATATCAAAAAAGTCCGGCATCTTATTTCTCCAGGTCTAATTGTGTTATGGTTATTAATTTGTAGGTAAAGAGCAGTTTTAGCTAAAGTCTAATAAGATACCCTGGTGGTCCCGTCAGGCAGCGTAGGTCCCTGGTGGAAGTGGAAAGCTCCCATCCTGTAAAAAATCACAATGGCTATTACCCAGAGCATAACCACCAGAATGCCGAATGCCAATCCCGCAACTGCCATGCCCCGGCCTGTAATATTGGTATCTTTCCCCATTTGTTTAATGGCTACGGCCCCCAAAATAATCGCCAGGATAGCGCAGGGGTTAATGAATAACCCTATAATTCCCAAAACCAGCGAGGCTTGTGCTAAACCGCTTCTGCGTATCGTTCCCATCGTTGGCGGGTGAGATAATGATACCTGTTGATTCAACTTTTCACCGCATACCTGGCAAAATTTACTATCCGTAAGATTTTCTGACCCGCATCTTGTACAATACACTGGCTTATAAACTCCTCTGCCTTTTCACCTTGATTATACCTGAATTGATTCAATATTCGGAGTCAATGACTGGATTTCGGTATAAAGAAGGCTAAACCTGTTGATATAAGAGAGACCATCACCAGGATGCCGAAAATATCGCTGAAGCTTCCTGTAACATCCAAAATTTGGTCGGAAATAATGGGTCCTGCCACCGCTCCGATGTAACCAAATGCGACCACTATTCCACTGGCTGCCCCCGCTCGTTCTGCCGGCGCAAATTCTACTGGTAAAGTGATTAACGTGTTAAAGCGCAGCACATTCACGAACCCGGCTGTAGCCATAATCAACCAGACCGAAAATCCGGATGCATATAATATTCCTGCTGATAGAAAAGCATAGACCAGGCTGGGTATCCAGATGAATAATTTTCGTGGGAGGTTGAATCTTACGGCCAGCAGTGGAACCAGTATTACTGTCGGAATACTTACCCAGAGCATAATCGAGGTTGTCAGTCCGGCAGAACTGGCGGTAGCCCCTTTTTCCATCAGATAGGTGGGGATCCAGCCGGACCAGCTGTAAAAAATGAAATTATGCAGGAATAGCAGGACGGCTAGCAGCCATAATATTTTATTCTGGAATAACCCCTTTGTATTCTGGGCAGGTGCATTTTCAGTAACTATTTTACTGCTGGTTAGTGGCGGTTCCGATACCAGTATCCACCATAAAACTGTTGCGATCAGTAAAGGAACACTCCAGATATAAAAAACGCCCGAGTAGGTATTGGTCAGGGGGTAAATCAAGGGAACGGTGATTGCCAGTGCCACGCCGATGCCGGCCATGACGCCTCCCCCATTCAGGATTCCCATCATCAGAGGCGTTTGCCTGGGCTTACTCATTGCTCTGGCCAGTTTAGGCAGGTTAGTAAAAGAAAATCCCAGTCCAAGCCCCAAAATAAGCGAAAATAGAAAAAGGCTCAAGTAGCTGGTGGCACTTCCCCTGAGCACGGACCCGATAAGCGCCAGGATAGCTCCGATCCCGATGGCTCTTTTAATACCGATCTTATCTGCAATAATACCAGCCGGTATGGCTGCCAGGGCTAGCATGATTATTGGGCCGCTGAATAGCAGGCCTACCTGAAAATGAGAAATGGCAAAGTTTTTAGTCAGAATAGGTTCCATCGGTGGGATAGCAAATAGCGGCGCCCAGATGGAAAAGGTTAAAAATACAGCTAATACCAGCTGTTTCCAACGCATTTTGTGGTTATTTTCCATATACACTACACGGGTAAAAACCCGGGGAGAATCTCTAATATTTAATGTTATTATAGGCTTATTGCCGGTGATCACAAAACTTCCCTGATTATATATAAATTAGGCTCTTATCGGTACACTAAATATTTGCCGAAAGAGAATGTACCTGAACTGCAGTCGATATGGGATGAAGCCAGGCAATACATTGAATCTGGCCACTCGTATCAGGATTGATAGTATTGCCCTGTACGGGGGGACCGAAATTCCTCAATCATTTCAATTTTGGCGATGAATGGTGGCACGATTTAAAGCTGCTAAATGAAACCCCAGGAGCTACTTGTGCCATTTATCCCAGGTTAGTCAAGAAACAGGGCAAATCGCCCCTGCAAAATCCCGGGCATTGAAGCCTGATTCTGGACTTCACCTCATTCATTGGAATCCAAATCCTAATTCCGATCGCAAAACTCAAAAATTCTAGATCATTAATTATATCGAAAAAACCCTGGGGCCGTCATGTCTGAAATGACTTTAAGAGCCTGATTAACCCTGGAAAATAAATTATCGCATTTTCCGATTTATGGGTATTTTACAATTTAGCTTCAAAAAGCTGGAACACCTTATTGTTAGAAAATTTTTACTTTTTGTAACCTTTTTGTAACCTTTTATTTCTTGAATAATAATCATGAAAAGGATTAAGATAAGCAAAACAAATAACTTATTTCTAAAAGTTAAATTTTTATCACGCCAAATTCATGGCCTAACAACTGGGATAATCGATCTCTCAGTTGCTGGTTGTTTGTTTAGTTAATAAATAAATTACGAGATTAAAAAGCTGCCGGGAGGAGAAAACATGCGGAAACTATTTTATCTTATCGCTTTGTTATCCCTGATCGTTAATTTGGCTAGCCCCACGGTTTTATATTCCGCATCATCCCCGAATCTATATACAGGCAATACCGTCGGATTGATGGTAAATGATACCAGCAGGGCATGGCCCGGCTACACCCTGGTGGCTCCTAAACATTACACTTCCCTCACATATCTTCTTGATAACCAGGGACAGGTGGTCCATACCTGGACTGGCACTGATGATGAACCCGGCCAATCTGCCTATCTCCTTGAAAATGGACATTTATTGCGAGCTGCGAAGATTAATAGTCAACTTGGCGGAACCGGAGGAGGAGAAGGCGGAAGAATAGAAGAATACGATTGGAACAGCAACCGGGTATGGTCCATGGACTATTCTACTACAACATATATGCAGCACCATGATTTCTGTGTATTGCCAAACGGCAACATCATTATGTTGGTCGTAGAAAAGCAAACCTATGCTGAGGCTGTAGCCGCGGGATTCAACCCAGGCAACCTAGGTTTAGTCCAGACTGACGGTTTCATACTTCCTGATACAGTGGTAGAGATAGTACCCAACAGGGCGGGTGGTTGGGAAGGTGGGGGTACGGTTGTCTGGAAATGGAAGATATGGGACCACCTTATCCAGGAATTATATACAGGCCAGGGTAATTACGGGGATGTGTCAGCCCATCCAGAACTTATAAACGTCAACGGCGGCGGTAACGCTGTT
>CAITCX010000371.1 GCA_903890885.1 uncultured Dehalococcoidia bacterium | reverse complement strand
CGGCTATCAAACAGACTGTAATAGGTTACCCCTGCACTCTGACTTTGACATCATCCCAAAATCCCTCGATAGCCGGATCGCCAATTACTCTGACCTTCACGGCCAGCGGTCAGCATGGCGTGCCTAATGGTTATCTCGAGTTTTATGATGGATACTCATATTTGGGTTGGAGTTATTTGGATTCTCAGGGGCAAGCAACCTATACTACCGGTAATCTGGCGGTGGGGACTTTTTCTTACCGGGCCGATTTTTATTCATATGGCGCTTATAAAAGCGGCTCAGCCAGCTTAAGCCAGGTGGTTACTCCACCCGTTATTTATGATGCGGTCATGACTTTGGGTTCATCACTGAATCCTTCTGTAGCTGATAATCCAGTTACGCTTACCGTAACACTGAGCGGCGACTATGGAACGCCGACAGGAACGGTTGATTTCTACAACGACAGCACGTTTTTAGTGACAAAAACCCTGGATGCGCAGGGACAAGCTTCTTATACCACGGATGCCCTTTCAGCAGGGGCTTATGCTTACCAGGCCGATTTTCAGTCGTTCGGTACCTATAAAAATAACACTGCCAGTTTAACCCAGGAGGTTAATTCGGCTTTTGTGCCGGTACATAAACTGGTTATTGATGATTCAGCAGATGATGCCAGCATCTCTCAGCGTCCGTATATTTCTACAGTTGAAGCCGATCGCTACCCTGACAACATTAAATTTACAATCAAGGGCGGCAGTTTCAACAGTAATAATTTCCTGGATGTTTGCCTGGATACAGATATGAACCAGGCAACTGGAGGCGGTTTTCAGGATATTGGTTATGATTATTGGGTCTACGGGCACTGGGATGACCAGGGAGCGTTCTCAGGAAATGTAGGAAGCTGGTACGAAAGTGGATTTGATGTGGCTTTTGATTCCAGCCTCCCTGACCAGCTTTCCTTTAGTTTGCCTTATGCGTCTTTAATCAATCAAGATCAAAGCATTAGCAACGGTGATATGTTTGTAGTAGCTGCGGTCGGCGATTCTGGTTATAGCGACTACGCTCCCGACAACGGACACGGCACTACTGTTTTTCCGGTGTATAAACGAGCTTATTCTGCCGTATCAGGCAATAACAAATGGTTGGATTCCGGCATAGATATCAAGGCCGCTGACCCGGTGGCTATTACGGCCGGCGGTTCAATCTATTTCTCCAATTACGGGAATTTAGGACCGGATGGTGCGGGATACAATGATTCTTCAGCCCTCATTTCCAGGTTCTTACCTTTAAACTCTCTGGTGGGCTGCATCGGCGACCCAACGGTGTTTCCGCCTCCTCCCGCCTTTTTTGAAATCGGTAAAGCTCTTAGTTTTACTGCCTCTTCGGGCGGTCGTTTGTGGCTGGGGGTCAATGCTTCTGAGTTAGGTAATAACTCCGGTGCCTGGGATGTCAATATCGATATCAACACTACACCTTATACTATCACGCCGACTGCACTACCCGATGGGATGGCCGGATTGGATTATGGTTCTGTGCCATTGGCAGTCTTCGGCGGTAGCGGGAACTTCAGTTGGTCATGGTGGAATACTTATGATCCGACATGGGGTCAAACACCCCCGGGACTCACTCTTGATGCCGGAACCATTACCGGTACTCCCACCCAGGTTGGGAATTATTCTGTTACTATCCAGGTTAACGAAACTACCAGCGGACAAAAAATCTCAAAGGATTTTGTGATTCATGTTAAAGCCCCGGTCAGGATAACCACATTATGGTTGCCGGAAGGGACCAATGGAGAGTCTTACTCGGAAAAACTATCAGCCATCAATGGTGTGCCGCCTTATTCATGGTCAATGAGCAGCAACCCTTCCTGGCTTTCTTTAACAGGGGACACCCTTAGCGGCACTCCGGATTTCGCTGGACCTTATGATTTTACTGTTCAGGTTACCGATAGTATTGGTATGACGGATAGTCAAGACCTGACTATTGCCATTCAGGAAAAGTCTCTTACTATTACTTCCTCCGGCCTTTTACCGGGAGTGGTGAAAAAGGATTACAGCCAAACCCTGCAAGGGGACTACGGTTCCGATCAGCTTCAATGGGCATTAGATTCAGGTAACTTGCCTCCTGGACTTGATCTGGATGCTAATGGTCAAATTAGCGGTCAACCCACTGCCGCCGGTAATTACTCCTTTACCGTTCGTTTAAACAGCGGCAGTGAAACTGTAACTCAAGATTTCTCGATCCTGGTTAATGCTCCTGGAGAAGTCTGGGCCTGGGGCAATGGTGGTTCCGGAGCATTGGGCAACGGAGAAACAAATACTCAATCTAGTCCCGTCCAGGTTAACTCTACTACCGGTTTGACTCAGGCGGTGCAGATTTCCGGCGGCTCAAATCAAAGTCTGGCACTGGATGCTGCCAGTAATGTCTGGTCATGGGGATCGAACTATGGTAATGGGCAACTGGGCCGCCCTCTTAGCAACGGTAATAATTTAATTCCCGGCAAAGTGGTTAAGACTGGTGGTGGGGACCTTTCTAATATTGTCTCGATTTCCTCCGGTAACTTGCACGGGATGACCATCGATGCCACCGGCCAGGTCTGGGTCTGGGGAGACGGCCAACAGGGACAACTGGGAAATGGAATCGCTACTTTTAGCCGTAACTCGGCCGATCAGGTGCCGGGTATGAGTGATGTGGTAGCTATAGTCTCCTCAAATGGTTATCATTGTCTGGCGGTAAAATCTGACGGTTCGGTCTGGGGTTGGGGTTATAATAGTTACGGCCAGGTTGGTAATGGAGATTATTCTCCCAACGGAAGCGACATTCATACCTCCTCTCCGTCAAGGGTTCAGGGCGTTTCCGATGCGGTGGCAGTGGCTG
>CAITCX010000370.1 GCA_903890885.1 uncultured Dehalococcoidia bacterium | reverse complement strand
GTATTTGGATGTTTGTTTACCAATTTGAGTTTTCGTATTTTTCGGAGAATGAAATAACCAAAACCAATCTCCGCTGTTAATCCTGAAATACTTTTTTACAAGACCGATTTATTAATAATTTTTCTGTTGCCTTTAGCCAATTACAATTCTCCCTTTACCCGAACAGTTAAGTTACATTTGCACTTCGATATTTGAGCGGTTATAACAGGAGTTTGAAATGACGACGTACATCTACCGCAGATTGATCCAATCATTTATTGTTATCATCCTTACCACCATGATTCTGTTTCTTATAGTCCGACTTATGCCTGGAGATCCCATCCTTCTATATGTCAGCCAGGATGAATATACCAGGATTACTTCACTGGATGAAATTCAAGCCCTGCGGCATCAGTTTGGCCTGGACGCGCCTTTGATGGTTCAATATGGCCGTTGGATCTGGGGAGTTTTACACGGCGATTTAGGTAAGTCGATTTTCTGGGGTACGACTGTTTGGCAAGAGCTAAAAAGGGCTATGCCTGTCAGCCTGTTCGTTGGATTTGGAGCGTGGATTTTTAGCCATAGTATAGGTATTGTCCTGGGTGTCATCACTGCCGTGAGACGAGGCAAGTGGGAAGACACGTTGCTTACTACCCTGGCCAACCTGGGAATTACTATCCCCAACTTTTGGGCAGGCATCCTTCTTATTTACTTATTTGGTCTGCATTTGGGGTGGTTCCCAATCCAGGGTTGGGTACCCCCCTGGAAAGACTTCTGGGGTTGTATCTATCATATGATCTTGCCCTGGATGTGCATAGCTGTTTTCCCCATGGGAGGAGGTATCCGCCAAACTCGTTCATCTATTCTGGAAGTGATACGGCAAGACTACGTACGTACTGCCTGGGCTAAAGGTTTAAGTGAGCGCAGGGTTATCTTTTTCCATGTGCTTAAAAACGGCTTGATCCCGGTGGTTACCCTGACCGGAATGAGCGTACCCCAGATTTTTGGCGGACAGGTTTTGATTGAAACAGTATTCAATATTCCTGGTATGGGTAGACTAGCCACCGATGCAGTTTTCGCTCAGGATTATTCCATTATGCAGGGCCTTTCTTTGATGATGTGTACATTGGTAGTGTTTACCAATTTACTGGTTGACATCTCATACGGTTGGTTGGACCCCCGGGTACGTTATTCGTAGCCATCTCAACCAGGATTGTTTCAGTATTTACTAACTGATATCACTTACGGGAGGCTGGACCCCCGAATATGTAATTCTTAAGGGAGAGAAATGAGCAAAACTGAATCTAGCGCAACTCCAGGTCCCTCACAAAGTGTACAGCCCAGACGCCAAATCAGCGGGTTTAAACGTTTTAGAAAAGTCTTTTTTGGCAGACCGGTTGTTCTTGTGGGTATAACTATTATCTTTATTTTGGCCATAATGGCGATATTTTCCGCCTGGATAGCACCCTATGACCCTTATGAGCAAAACCTGGGCAGGATACTGGAAGGCCCTAGCCGCGATCACCTTGTCGGCACCGATACTTTGGGCAGAGATGTTTTAAGTCGTATCATTTATGGTTCCCGTACTTCCATCATTATCGGTTTTATGGCTGTTTCTATAGCCGCCTTGATAGGTATGTCTTTGGGATTGGTGGCCGGGTATATGGGCGGTATAGTCGGAATGATTATCATGAGGTTAATAGACGCCATGATGAACTTTCCCATGATACTTCTGGCGCTGTTGATGGCCGCCTTGCTTGGCGGAGGTATGACCAATATTATTGTTGCTCTCGGCATCAGTTCGATTCCTCCTTACGCCAGGTTGATGTTTGGCCAGGCCGTCAGTATCAGGGAAAATGACTATGTCCTGGCTGCGCGTTCTCTGAGGGCCAGTAATATCCGCATTATGCTGCGTCACGTCGCTCCTAATGCTTTTCCGCCCCTTATTGTTATGATGACCATGCAAATCGGCGGTACTATCCTGGCTGAAGCCGGGTTAAGTTTCCTGGGGGTAGGTATTAAACCTCCGGGTGCAGCCTGGGGTGCTATGGTTAGTGAAGGCTATCGATATTTGTTGACCAATCCTGAGCTTTCCATTGCTCCGGGTTTTTGTATCATGCTGGTGGTCTTCGGCTATAACATGGTCGGCGATGGTTTGAGAGACGCACTCGATCCCAGGTTACGCGGCACACTTTAGTTTTTGTTTTCGCACATACTTAAAATATAAGGGGTGACAACGTGACAGTATTACTGGATGTTAAGAACCTGCGGACTGAGTTCCATACTGACTCAGGTGTGGTTAAAGCCGTAGATGGCATATCTTACCATATCAATGAGCATGAAATAGTGGGTGTAGTAGGTGAAAGCGGTTGCGGCAAATCTGTCAGCCAGTTATCCGTTATGCAATTGGTGCAAAAACCAGGCCAGGTTACCGGCGAGGTCATCTTCGAAAATAAAAACCTTTTAAAATTTCAGCCCAACAGCAAAGAAATGCGCTCGGTCAGGGGTTCCAAAATAGCTATGATCTTTCAGGAACCCATGACATCTCTCAATCCAACTTTAACTGTCGGATGGCAGCTGTGCGAGATGTTGCAGTTACATCTGGGCATGAGCAAGGTTGATTCTCGTAAACGCGCCACAGAGTTGCTCCAAATGATCGGTATTCCGGCTGCTGAGAAACGTCTTGATGATTATCCACATCAATTCAGCGGCGGTATG
>CAITCX010000369.1 GCA_903890885.1 uncultured Dehalococcoidia bacterium | reverse complement strand
TAACCCCATCTTCCGGCCCAGATCCAGATATACCGGCAACCCTGCCAATCCCGTCAGCCCTGTTGCCTGCTTCTCTTCTTCGTACGTAACTATTCAGCATAATTTATTTTACGTTCTTTGAAAAAAGTTCTTGACAGAGGTTTTGGACGATTTTTGAAAAATCGACTCACCTTGAAGCCTCGCCCGTAACCCACTCTTGAAGGCTCTGTGGGCCATCTGTCGTGATTGCAAAGCACCATAACAGAGCGGTCCTGTACGTAAAATATAATATCGCCTTATATGGCCGCCTGGCGCGAAAAATAGGCCCTCAAAAACCTGTGTTATAGTGGCTCATCACAAAACACGGGTATCTGAATGACAGTTGAGAACATTAACGTAGAAGCAGCCATCAAACGGGTTAACGACCTGGTTGCCTCCGAGCCGAATTTATCTCCGGCACTAAAGGCCAGTCTTGAAGTGCTGCTGCTTCTTGTTACCATTTTAGCCAACCGCTTGGGACTCAACAGTAAGAACAGCAGCAAGCCGCCGTCATCTGATCCCAATCGAAAGAAAGAGCCGAAAGAACCCAGTGCACGCAAACCAGGTGGACAGCATGGACATATCGGAACTACATTGAAGCCGTTTCCCAATCCGGATCTGGTCAAGGTGATCCCGGTTGACAGAAGAACCTTGCCACCAGGTAACTATCGACCAGTTGGATACGAGAGCCGCCAGGTAGCCGATCTGGATATCAGCATGTTTGTTACCGAATGGCAGGCCGAGATACTGGAAGATCAAAATGGCAAGCGCTACATAGCTCCTTTTCCGAAAAACGTTACCAGGCCGGTGCAATACGGTATCGGGGTCAAGGTCAACGCTGTCTATATGTTCCAGTATCAGCTGATCCCGTACAACCGCATCGAGGATTATTTCCAGGATCAGATTGGTATTCCGGTCAGTGCCGGAACGATCCATAATTCAAACAAGGATGCTTTTGATCGCCTTGAGTTCTTTGAGTCATGGGTCAAAAAGCAGCTTGTGGTATCATCGCTAATTCATAGCGACGAAACCGGTATCAATATCGGTGGAATCAGACGTTGGCTGCATAATGTCTCTAATGACAGTTTTACCTGCTTTTATCCCCACGCCAAACGCGGATGTGAAGCGATAGACGAGATGGGGATACTGCCAAAGCACCAAGGCACCATCTGTCACGATCATTGGAAACCCTACTTAAAATACGGCGGCTCCCATGCGCTTTGCAATGCCCATCACCTGCGAGAGCTTGAAAGAGCGTTCGAGCAAGACAAGCAAATGTGGGCAGAGAAGATGATTGTCCTTCTGAAGGAAATCAACAAGGCCACCCATGATGCAGGAGGCCGCCTTGAAACAGCAGAGTCGGAACATTACAGAAAACGTTACCGGGTTCTGCTGTTTGAAGCTGAACAGGAATGCCCGCCACCAGATGAAACAGCGAAAAATAAAAAAGGTAAAACGGCACGATCAAAAGCAAGAAATCTTCTGGAACGCTTGCGAGACTACGAGAAAGAAACGTTGCGATTCATGGTTGAAGCCAACGTACCTTTCTCAAACAATCAGGCTGAAAATGACCTGCGGATGACCAAGGTACAACAGAAGATATCAGGTTGCTTTAGATCAATGGACGGCGCAAAAATCTTCTGCCGAATCCGAAGCTATCTGTCGACTTGTAGGAAACAAGGAATTACTGCGACCGAAGCTTTGCGTCTACTGTTTCAGGGACAGTGGCCTGAATTTATGAATGTCAAAGATCAATGTGCTGAATAGTTACAATTTTTTAACATTGCGAGCCATCGTTCACGGTATAGATAGGCAAGTAGTAGAGTTAAGCCGCTGATACCGGCTACAATAATTAATGCCACAGGTTGATCATTTCGCACATAGCTTCCACACACAGATAGTAAAATAGTCCCAAATAATCTCCCGACTGTTGAGATAATGAGAAAGGTCCTCGTATTCATGCGGCTCAGGCCTATGATATAACAGAGAGCGTCTTTAGGGACTCCGGGAATGAGAAAGAGGACAAAAGAAACAAAAAGCCCCTGGTGTTCCATGAAGTAATCATATTTCTGAATGATTGATCGGTTTATGGCCTTTTCTACAAATGGGAGACCAAATTGCCTGGCGAGGAAAAATGCTATCCATGAACCGATAGTGAGTCCAATGGTAGAATAAATGGTACCCAGTACGGGACCATAGAGATAGCCGCCTATCAAACCAGTGACTTCACCAGGAATGGGAGCAATAATAACTTGTAAAATTTGCAGGAGAATTAGAACCGGAACACCGAAGGGACCAAGGGAATTAAGAAGATGGATTGCCTTGTCTTTATTGGTAAAATAAACTTGCAGGTTATAATGTAAAAATAACCAGCTGCCAAGGCAAAGGAACAGAAGCAGGATAATAACTCTAAATAATCGTTTAGTCATGAAACCCGGATCAGGGTTACTTTACTTTCTCGTCAAGTTTTTTAGGGTCAGGGGTTGCGTCTGCATCGATGTCCTGCATGGCTTTCTTGAAATTCCGTATGCTCTTGCCAAGCTCTGCCCCGATGTCTCCAATTTTTCCTGGTCCAAAGATTACCAGTGCAATGACCAGTATTAATAACAAATGCATGGGTTGGAAAATGCCGTCAAACATTGTAAGTTCCTCCAAGCATATTTACTTAGTGTATAATTTTAATTATACTTTGTTTGCATGACCCTGTCAAATTATTGATTTTCTATTAAACACAAGGCCCAGAGAGGTTATTGATGCATTTGACCCCACGCAAGAAGCTCATTAATGAAGTGAAGCTGCTAAACTTCTATTACTGTTGATATATAACCTTTATAGTATTAGTGGTAATATAACTTTGTATTTTTAAAATGGTAT
>CAITCX010000368.1 GCA_903890885.1 uncultured Dehalococcoidia bacterium | reverse complement strand
GCTGCTCCCCGCGGTCAGCGCCTGCCCATAGACTTTTTTTTCCGCTCCCTGGCTCAAGACCAGCGTGAGCGGGCCATCTGTATCGTGCTTTCAGGCACCGGCAGTGACGGCACCCTGGGTGTGCGTGCTATCAAAGGTGAGGGCGGCATGGTCATGGTCCAGAACCCTGCCTCCACCGAGTACGATGGTATGCCTCGCAGCGCCCTTGCCACCGGCCTGGTTGACTACGAGTTGCCGCCCGCTGAAATGCCGGCTCAACTCATCGCCTACGTGTCTCATGCCTTTGGCAAGCCCCCTTCAGTTGGCGTCACCGCTATTCCTAAAGCTGAAAACGCCTTGAAGAAAGTCTTTATTCTCCTGCGCACCCACGTCGGCCACGACTTTTCCCAGTATAAGCCCAGCACCATCAACCGCCGCATCCAGCGTCGCATGGCTGTCCACCAGATTGATACCATGGACAGGTATGTCAAATTTATGCAGCAAAATCCGGTTGAGGTGGAAGCGCTCTTTCGCGACCTGTTGATCGGCGTCACCAGTTTCTTCCGCGACCCTGAAGCCTTCAAGGCCCTGGAGGAAAAGGTCATCCCCGGGCTCTTTGCCGGCCATTCGGTTGACTCTGTGATCCGCGTCTGGGTGCCGGGCTGTTCTACTGGAGAGGAAGCCTATTCCATTGCCATGCTTTTACAAGAGCGCATGGAATTGCTCAAACAGGGCTACCGGGCCCAGGTCTTCGCCACCGACATTGACAGTCAGTCCATCGCTGCTGCCCGCACCGGCCTTTATTCGGCCAGTATCGCCTCCGACATTTCGCCGGAAAGGCTGGCGCGCTTTTTTACGGCTGAGGCCGACGGCACCACCTTCCGCATCCACAAAACCATACGGGATATGCTGGTCTTTTCTGAACAGGATGTGATCAAAGACCCGCCCTTTTCCAAGCTTAACCTGATCAGTTGCCGCAACCTTCTGATCTATATGGGTATGGATCTCCAGAAGAAGATATTGCCCCTTTTCCACTACGCGCTGAACACGGGCGGTTTTCTCTTCCTGGGTACTTCCGAAACCGTGGGTGAGTTTGGCGAACTTTATAGCGCTCTGGACCGTAAATCCAAGCTGTATCAGCGGGTTGAGGATCTTCGCGGCCTGCGCATTGAAGTCGGTAAATTTATACCTGTCCGAAGGCCTGAAAGTGAGGGTTCTGCTTCTACCGTTGAAAAGAAACCCACCACCAGGAACCAGCATTTGCGCGAAGTGACCGAACAGGCTTTGCTGCAGCAGTTAGATTCGGCTGGAGCGCTGGTTACCAATCGCGGCGATATCCTTTACATCCACGGTTGTACCGGCCATTACCTGGAAATGGTCCCGGGAGAAGCTGGAGTTAACAACATCCTGAAAATGGCCCGCCAGGGTTTGCAGCGCGAACTTACTACGGCCCTGCACAAAGCCGTGTCTACTAAAGAACCCCAGCGCTATCCCGGCCTGCGAATTAAAACCAACGGTGACTTCACAACGGTCAACCTGACCGTGCGCCCGGTTGTCTCGGGTTACGGCGAGAAATTGGAGGCACCCCTCTATCTGGTCACACTGGATAAAGTGCCATCTTCCCTGGAACCCTCTCCTGTGCTCCCTGCCGTCTTAACTGACGGACAGGTGGTCAGCAACGAAGCCGATACGCAAATTGCCACTTTACGGCAGGAACTGCGGGCTAAGGAAGAGTACCTTCAGACCTCCAATGAGGAACTGGAGACCTCCAACGAAGAG
>CAITCX010000367.1 GCA_903890885.1 uncultured Dehalococcoidia bacterium | reverse complement strand
CGACGATGTTGATCAGACCTATGTACTTAAACCCCAGCGGTTGCGAACTTCTTTTATCCGCAATTTTATGCTCGCTTTCGGCCCTATCAGTTCTGTCTTTGACTTCGCCACTTTTTTTGTGATGATTTTTGTTTTTAAGGCCACTGCGCCAGTCTTTCAGACTGCCTGGTTCGTAGAGTCACTATTTACCCAATCGCTGGTAATATTTGTTATCAGAACGCGGACTGTCCCGTTTTTCCGCAGCAAACCCAATAAATTACTCATAGTCAACGTCGCTATAGTATTGGCTGTGGCTATAGCTTTGCCTTTCACACCTCTTGGAGGCTTTTTTGGCTTTGTCCCGCTGCCTTTGGGATTCTTGATGATACTCATAGGTTTTGTGGTAGTATACCTGGGGTTGGTGGAGTTGATGAAGATATGGTTCTACTTAAGATTAGTAAACAGCGAACAAACTATTAATTAATAATTATCATTCTATTAGACGTTAATTATTTAAATTCTGAGATATTTGATATTTTCGAGTTCACAATGACTAAATAATATGTCTTCGGCGGAAAGCGAACAGCATCACACCGACAATACTATAGATAATTGCCAGTAATATCAGGAAAGATAGAAAGCCAACTTTCTCTCCCCAGCCGGGAATAAGCATATAAAGCCCAACTGCCACCAAAAATGGCATGGCTGCGGAAAAGAGAACCATTACAATCCGAATTGACCGATTAGAACGATATCCGCTTAATGTATAGTCTGCGTCTTTATAAACTTCGATGGTTTCCCTGTACTCGTCCAATGTATCGCAAATCCTGTTCATATGGTCAACCAGGTCCTTGAAGAACGGAGTTAAATCCGTTTTCGAAAAGCGCTTCAATTTCTTTTCTAGCTCAATTAAAAGAGCGCGAGTAGGAAACATCACACGCCTTTGGGTAATAATGTCTCTCCGTAAAAAGCTAAGCTCAAGGGCTACTTCCACGTTTTCTTGAAAAACATTATCTTCGATATCTTCCATTAAGTTCAGGATCTTATCCAGCACTTTGAAATAAAAGTCCACGGAGCGATCAATGATTTGGTAGAGTAGATAGCCGGGACCCTGGCTCAGATATTGTTTACGAGTCTCTTCTTTTAGTTCGCATTCTCTAAATATCTCGTCCGGGGCCTTATACTCAGTAGGACGCAGGGTAACCAGCAAGTTTTCAGAGATAAAAGCTGACCATTGTCTTCTGGAGCTTACCTTCTTAACTTTATCATATACCGAAAAGTGGAAAACCCCGAAAAGATAATCCGGGTATTCTTCTATTTTAGGAACCTGTCTGGGGCTAAGGGCATCATCCAGATCCAGAGGATTAAATTTGTAAAGGTCTGCCAGATACTTGATAGTCTCTTTGGTCGGCTGGACAATGTCAACCCAGGTTAAACTACCCCAGGTAATTGTTCTAAGTGCAGTTTGTTTTTTCTCAATATTTTTGTCAGATACAGCCACTATTTTAATCTCCCGACTATTTCATTATATTTTAACACCTGTCGAGAATTTTACAATTACTTATAGGGATATTAGCTTAATAGGTAACGATCTATTTTGCTGTGTTTAGTGTTAAAAAATGCTATAAGGCTTTGCCGTCTTTATGTTTCCTGAGGGGCTTCAGAAGATACTCCAGTCCATTTGATTTTATTTCATACATGGTTGACAATTGGTTGCCTAACTTCCCGGGAGGGAAACCTTTGCGGTTGAACCATTCCAGGTAACTTACAGGCAGATCACAAAGCAACCGGCCTTTGTATTTTCCAAAAGGCATAATGGTGGCGGTTAAATCGAGCAATATTTGAGCATCGTTAACCGGGTTATCCTGGTTTTGTGTCATTATCGTTTTACTTCCAGATCAGTTAATTAATGAGTTAAGACAGCTTTGCTAATCAGGTCTGTAAGTATTTCAATGGGAAGGCGCTCTCTGGTTTTGGCCATGAAACCGCTTTTATGGGCGAACTCAATTTCTGGGCAATTCGCCAGCAAGGAAAAATCTACGGGTGCTCCGTCATAGCGGTAAAGCCGCCAGCCCTCGCTGCGCCTGTCCAGTGAAATAACTATATCCGGAGGGTTATTATCCAACCGGCGAAACTCCTCTATACCCATGGACTGCCTGGTTTCTCCTATCACGGCTGCTACCCCGGCAATAACCAATCTTCGGGCCGATTTCCAGAAATCAACCTGTTTTTTCAATTTGGCAGCATATTCAATAATATTGGTCCCGAATGACCTGAGAAGAGGTAAAGAGCCCTGGGCGTCAGCAGCGAATCTGTCTACCAGCCATTCTTCGACGGGATTGCGATTGATCAGATCGTCACCGGCGTGAAATATTAGTGAGCTTTTTACAGGACCGAAGCGGTCTACACTGTCTTTGAAATACCACCAGGGCAGCACCGACAAATTATCTGAAAACCCCAGATAATCAGCTACCAGGACAAACCCGGCCGGGCAATCCAGGGACTGGTGATGATCGAACTTGCGCTTCTCAGGCTCAAAACGGTCGCCGACATCTACTACCCAGATATCTGGATTATCCAGTTCAGCCTGTGCAGGCTCCCGCCGCTCAATCACAAATTCAGTATTTGGAAAAGCAGCCAATATCAGGCTGACTGCTGTCAAATCGTCGAAATGGGCGCTGCCGGGATGAGTGATGATTTGCTGTGTGTTCATAAAAGCCTTCTTTTATTAAGTTATTGGCGGTATTTGATTTATCCGGGGATTCTTTTGCATCGAAAGCAAGATTCGCTTGCGGGCTTTATCAATCTCCAGTATGGTAACTTCAACCCTTTGCTGGGCCTTAACTACATCATTAGGATTTTTGACATAACGGTCAGCCAGTTTACTTACGTGTACCAGTCCGTCTTGATGGACTCCTATATCTACAAAAGCCCCAAAATTGGTGACATTGGTTACGATTCCTGGAAGTTTCATTCCGGGAACCAGTTGATCTATGCTATCTATGCCCCTGGCAAAGGCGAATATTTCAAATTGGTTGCGGGGGTCGCGTCCGGGTTTGCTGAGTTCTTTCATGATGTCAGTTAAAGTAGGTAAGCCTACCGAATCGCTGATGTAATGCTCGAGAACAATTTTCCCACGCAATTCTTCACTCTGCATCAATTCCCAGACAGAGCAACCCAGTTCTTTAGCCATACTGTTGACTATAGAATAATTCTCAGGATGAATTGCACTGGAATCCAGTGGATTGTGGGCGTCATAGATACGCAGAAAT
>CAITCX010000366.1 GCA_903890885.1 uncultured Dehalococcoidia bacterium | reverse complement strand
GGATTGCAAAGCGATGCGGTTGCGGTCGCGGGTGACCATCTGCATGACAGGTTCCAATCCCATCTGCACCAGGTGAGCGCAACCCGCGATGCTGGACATTCTGACGATGGCAGTCTGATTATCCGTGACATTTACTGCGTCAACGTAACCTTTGATTTTGGCGGCTTTCAGGCGCACCGCTTCCACATTAGAGCCGCGGGGAGGACCGACTTCCGCAGTAACGGCAAACTGGCCGCGGTCCAGGATTTGTTGAAGATGACTGCCGTTCATATTACATGGTCCTCTCTAACTAATTTTCTGGGTCCACCGGCATTACTGGCGCTCCAGTCTTTAGGCGGCACATATTCAGCCAGTTTTTCCAGCTGACCGCTGGAGATGGCTTTATCTATTATTAATTGCCAGGCACACTCGGTTTCAGCGTTCACTTCACATTTACCATTGCTGGAACCACCGCAGGGACCGTTAAATAATTTCTTGGCACAGCGGCTGATCGGACAGATACCGCCAAAGACATCTACAATGCAATTGCCGCAGCCCAGGCATTTTTCAGTAAACAACCCTGGTTTTTCCAGAATGCCGATAAAGGTGGTGTTAACACCCGGCAATAGCGGGACCCCGGGGAAGCGGCTGGCAACCATCTGAACACCCGCGCCGCAGGCCAGTGAAACCACGGCCTCAACACCGGCGACCTTGGCGGCAGCTTCTTTTATGAATTCATCTTCACACTGGCGCTCAATGGTCTGTTCTTCAACCTTGATAGTCTGACCGTCTTTCTTGAAAGATAAACGTAACGCAGAAGCCAGCGTAGCTACTTCATCTTCGCCGCCGGCGAAGCAGGTCTTAACGCAGGTACCGCAGCCCAGAACCAGGATCTTCTTATACCCTTTAACTTTGGCCTTGATTTCCGCTAAGGGTTTTTGTTCACCAGTAATCACAATTCTGCTCCCAAACTAAATTAAGCGGCTGGATTAGGCCCCAGGAAAGCCAGATCGGTGAGCGTGTTTTCAATTATCTTTTCTGCAGCCCTGACATCACCGTTATGTATATTGTAAAGGTTTATACGCCGGCCATCCAACCCTATTTCATCCAGCAATTTTTTCACTCTGTTTACCCTTTTGGCTGTTCTCAAGCTTCCCTGAAGATAACGGCAGGAGTTCTCCGGGCAAACCAATACCACAACAGCATCTGCGCCAGATTCAAAAGCTTTTAAAAATACCAATTCCCGGCTCATGCTTGAGCAGGGCAGCTTGACGCTTTCGATATCACAATTATCATAATCCAGGAGCGCTGCATTACTCAGGGCATTTATGCAGTGAAATACGGTAATTTGAGGTTTAACGACATTGCATTCGATTTTCTCTGCGACCTTCGGTCTGTCCATCGTCTGTACAACCATTTCTCTCACTCTCCGTAATTCTTATACCGGTATACGGCAATCGGTTGCCGCATACCTCTATACTGGCACATACCCTGGTATTTGTCAATACTCCTATGTGTATGAGAGCATTTTAGACTGAATCGCTTTATAGTTACTCCATCTATTCTCAATAATAATACCATACCAGCGGAAACCTGGAGAACAATATTGCCGTTTGATACATCACCGGTATGGCCAGTATAGCCAGGGAAAAATACAATGGAGGCAAAACAATATCAATTATTTCAATACTATTACCTTTTATGATTATCCTATAATGCCTTCTGTTGACTGAAATTCCGGCAAGTAATAAACTGAAGAACATAATGCTGATTATGTTCAAATCTTCATTAACATCTATTTAATTGATCTGCTTTTAATCCGCACATTCAAACCTTCCGCGTATGACGAAAGGGGGATTAATCTGGTTACAACCGACGTTTCGAGTTTTGCCCGCTGCAATGGAACAGGCGGAGATTTTTTCACGGGATAGTTGATACTTTTTAGTTAATAGATTGGAGGTTGCCATCTATGGAGATAAAAACAGTTGCTGTTATCGGGGCTGGCACGATGGGAAGCGGCATTGCCCAGGTAGCTGCTCAAGCCGGTTATAACGTTATTTTGATTATGGAGAACCTTCAGGGCCAGATACCTGAAAAGGATCTGCCACGTCTGCAAGCGGAATATTGCGTCAGGGGTATAGCCCCCATCGGCGGCAGCCTTGACCGACTGATCAAGAGAGGCCTCATCCAGGAAGCTGATAAAAAGGCTATCCTCGGTCGCATCAAGGGCACCGTAAATATGAACGAAGCCAAAGCCGCTCAACTGGTCATCGAATCTGTTACGGAAACTTTGGAGCTTAAATCCAGTATATTCAAAGATCTGGATGCGATTTGCCCGCCGGAAACCATTCTGGCTTCTAACACTTCCACTCTTCCCATCAGCGCTATTTCTTCCTCTATCAAACGCAAGGACAGGGTCATCGGTATACATTTTATGAACCCGGTGCCTGTTATGAAAGGAGTAGAAGTCATCCTTTCCACCTTTACCTCTCAAGACACCGCAGACACCAGTAAAAACTTCGTTAAATCCTTAGATAAGGAACCCTGTGAAGCTAAGGACCATGCCGGTTTTATCGTTTCCAGGCTCCTGGATGTCCTGATAAACGAAGCCGTCCAGTGCGTGATGGACGGCAACAAGCCTGAGGAAGTGGATAAAGCCATGAAATTATGCTGTAACTTCCCGATCGGTCCACTCGAGTTGTGCGACCTGGTCGGGGCAGACGTCGTTCTGCACGGTCTGGAAACCATGGAGAATGAATTCGGCGAGAGATTGAAAGCCGTTCCGCTGCTGAAATCGCAGGTCCGCTCCGGGGCGCTGGGCCGCAAGACCGGCAAGGGCTTTTACGATTATGCTCCCAGGCAGTAACCTCGGCATATGTTAAATTTACTAACTATTAATAATAAGGAGCAAAACAGTGGTCAACAGAAATAGTGATGTTGTGATCGTCAGCGCGTTAAGAACTCCCTTCGGCAGATACGGCGGTTCCCTCCAGAACATCGATTATTTCGATCTGGGCGCCATCCCGATCAGAGAAGTACTCAAGAGAGTCAATGTTGACCCCAATACCGTCGCTGAAGTTTTCTGGGGCGTCGGTGATACCTCGGTCTGCAAAGATGTTTTCACACCGGTTGCCGCCCGCCAGACCTTGATTAAAGCCGGTCTGCCGCATGAGACCGCCTCTATATCTTTCGATATGGCCTGTGTATCCGCCATGCATGCCGTTAAACTGGCTTGTATGGAAATGAAAGCCGGGGAAATTGATTGCGCAATCGCTGGCGGCTGCACCTCCTTCAGCCGTGAGCCTTTAATCCTCAGAAACCTGAGATTCGGTGGATTCCGCATTGGCGACGTCAAGATGGAAGACCCGCTTTTCGCCCTGGGTTATAAAGACTTTAATCCCGTATCTGTGGATACCGACATCGTTGCCCTGGAACACGGTGTTGAGAGACCCGAACAAGATGAGTGGGCAGCCCGTTCCCATGCCAAATACGGCGAGGCCTGGAAAGCCGGTAAATTTAAAGAGGAAATCTTCCCCATATCCATTCCCCAGGAGAAAGGCGATCCCAAAGCTCTGGATATTGACGAGCAGTACCGCTCTACTTCTACCGTTGAAGGCCTGGCTAAATTAGATACCGTTTACAATACCAGGACTATTACCGCCGGCAATGCCCCCGGTTTGAATGATGGCGCATCTGCTATCCTGTTAATGACTCGTCAGAAAGCTCAGGAAATGGGACTCAAGCCCCTGGCCACCATCATCGCCAACGTCCATTTCGCCATGAATGCCAACCGCATGCCGGAAGCCCCTGGTTACTGTATGTTAATGGCCCTCAAGAAAGCCAGCCTTACCCTGGAAGATATCAAAATCCTGGAAATCAACGAAGCTTTCGCGGCTGTTCCGCTGGTCTCTTTGAGAATCCTGGCTGGCGGGGATAATGAGAAAGCCGAACTGGCCCAACTGAAAAAGAAAACCAACGTCAATGGTTCAGCCATTGCTATCGGTCACCCCAACACCGCTTCCGGTGCCCGCGTCATCATGAACTTGATGTACGAATTACAAAGAAGAGGCGGAGGCTATGCCATGGGTTCCCTGTGTGGCGGTCTGGCCCAGTCCAACTCCTGCATCATTAAAGTTGACTAGTCCCTGATTAGTCCCGTCATAGTAAATACAACCCCCCTCCATATGGTAGGGGGGTGTATTTTTTACAAAAACTTGACGCCCCCTTTATCCACAAGTACAATTTAGCCAAACCTTGGATAGGGCTCTATAATCTTGATTAAGAGGTTATTATCATGGAAAAGGTCTTAACGGAAATTGCGGCTATTTTATCAACTACAGCAGACCGCTGGAAACAGCTGATCAATTCCATACCCGGTGAGTTGCTGGCGCGAAATCCCGGACCTGGAGAATGGTCCGCCGTCGAATGTTTGCAGCATATGGTTGATGCAGAAAAACTGGTGTTTCCGGTCAGAATACGGGCCTTTTTGAAAGGGGAAAACTTTAATAATTTTAATCCGAATACGCAGGTGGCTCAAAACAAAGGGGTTCGTTCACCAGGGGAATTGGTCAAAGAGTTTTCGCTGCTTCGAACCAGTAATCTGGAGTTATTATCCACCCTAAAGGCTGCCGATTTGCCGCGCACAGCCCAACATAGCGAGTTAGGAAAAGTCAGCCTCAAAGAACTGTTGCATAATTGGGCAGGACACGATTTGTTGCACCTGGTACAGGCTGAAAGGGCCATTATGCAGCCCTTCATTAAAGAAAGTGGACCCTGGCGCAAATATTATAAAGACCATGATGTAGAAGCCAGGACTGGATAAAATAATCCTTGGTCAGCTATAGCCGAATTTTCCGCAAGAAAGACAGTGACAAATAACTTAGCTGCCGTCATATTGCGACTATCGAAATATTTTATATGGCTAGGCATGTTTAATCAATTTTGATTTATGGTTTTCAATTAGAAGGTCTGTTGGTTTGACCAAAGCCAGCCTCTTTGCTATACTCGGTTAATGGCGGGGTGTAGCGCAGTTGGCTAGCGCGCAGCGTTTGGGACGCTGAGGTCGGAGGTTCAAATCCTCTCACCCCGACCAAAATTACTTACTCTGTACCTTCTTTTCTCTACATCTATATTACCCCGGCTGCCTTTTAATGAAATCTAAAAATCCAACAGACCTATCCTTTCCAGTAAAAAGACGTTATATACTATGGACGAGGCGAAAACACAAAGGAGTTTATCTTTGCAGGATGAGGAAGGCCTCGTTCAACGAGCGCAGAAGCAGGACCATCAGGCTTTCGCTCAGTTATATGAGGCGTATTTTGACAAAATATATAAGTACGTGTCTTTCAGGGTCCGTAATGAAATGGAGGCTGAGGACATGACCCAGCAGGTCTTTATGAAAGTCCTGAACTCAATTTCGTCTTACAAAAACCAGGGCGTGCCCTTCTCATCCTGGGTATATCGCATCGCGCACAATGTGGTGGTGGATTTTATGAGACAGCAAAACAAAAAAGCCACGGTGGATATCGATGACCTACAGTTGGTCTCGCCTGCCGAGGACCTGCAGCATAAGATCGAGCGTGAGATGGATTTGGAAGAACTTAAAAAGGCTTCCCGGCG
>CAITCX010000365.1 GCA_903890885.1 uncultured Dehalococcoidia bacterium | reverse complement strand
GAACGCCGTGAGAAATCACAGAATTTTAACCAAAAGGGGATTTTATGGCACGCACACCACGCCCGACCAGAATAAAAATCTTGAACGGTGAACCGAATAAAAACCGGATTAACCGCAACGAACCTCAACCGAGCGAACGAATGCCGGCATGCCCTATTTGGTTATCAATAGCGGCAAAAAGAATCTGGAGACACGAAGCTCCAGCGTTGCACAAAGCCAGATTACTCACGTTTGTTGATGGTCCGGCCTTTGCTAACTACTGCCTGCTGCGTGCAATGCTTAAACAGGCATACGAGGAACTGGACGGGTCCCTAACTCACGAGTATACAAATAAAAACGGTTCAACTAATGAAATAACTAAGCCTCAGGTCACTATTATCCATACGTGCACCGCACAACTTATTTCATTGTCAGCCAAATTTGGCATGACTCCGGCTGATCGCAGTAAAATCACTCTGGATAAAGACTCCGGCAATGAAGACGAGCTGGATATATTCCTTAAGACCGGAAAGATGAATTAATGCCCGCGTTAATGGAGACTAAAACTAAATACTACTTCGACCAAAATAAAGCCGATGGGGCTATATTTTTTATTGAACATCTTCGCCACACGAAAGGTCGCTGGTCCGGGCAATATTTTAAACTGCTGCCCTGGCAAAAAAAGATCATTTCGGATATTTTTGGGACTCTTAAGGTAGATGGCACTCGTAGATACAAAACCGTCTATGTCGAAATCCCCAAAAAAAATGGAAAATCTGAACTGTGTGCTGGTATTGCCCTTTACATGCTGGCTGCCGATCACGAGCAAGGTGCCGAGGTTTATGGAGCTGCCTGCGACAAGAACCAGGCAGCAATCGTGTTTGATGTGGCTGCACAGATGGTCAACCAATCCCCGGCGCTATCCGGTATGCTAAAAGTAAGGGATTCAGTCAAGCGGATTATATACCCCGGCAGCCGCTCATTTTATCGTGTTCTGTCAGCGGATGTTAAGAACAAACATGGTTATAACACACATTGTGTGGTATTTGATGAATTGCACGCGCAGCCGAGCCGTGATCTCTGGGATGTTTTGACAGAGGGCGCAGGCGCAGCTCGCCTTCAGCCGCTATTTGTAGCCATTACCACTGCCGGAGTTGACCGTAACTCTATTTGTTGGGAACTCCACGAGCGAGCCCGCAAGATTTTAAACGGAACGATCCAGCCGGAAGACGATCCGAGTTTCTACCCTGTCATATTTGGCCCGCCGGACGATGAAGCTGGCGCTGACTGGGACTGGGGTAATGAAGAGAACTGGAAAGCAGTCAATCCCTCCCTGGGTCAAACGATCCAGATTGAGGACATGCGCGAGGACTATAAGCAGGCTGCCCAGAAAGTTGAAAAGGAAAATCTGTTTAAACAACTTCGTCTTAATATATGGAACAAACATTCAAAACGGTGGATTAAATTATTAGACTGGGATAAATGTACGGGAAAGATAGATATAGAGGAATTAAAAGGCCGCGAGTGTTATTCCGCTTTAGATTTATCCAGCTCTAACGATCTCACTGCATTACTCCATGTATTCCCCTTTCCGGATGGTGTTTATAAGGCACTCTGTCGCTTCTGGATACCCGAGGATGTAGCGGCCGAAAAAGAGAAGCGCGACCATGTGCCATATACCCGCTGGATTAAACAAGGTTATATGTCTACTACGCCCGGCAACCGGATTGATTATGGTTTCATCCGGCATCAGGTGGTAGAGGATCGGTCGATCTTTAACATGCGCGAACTCTGTTACGACTCCTGGGGAGCCGTAAAAATTTACACCGATCTTCAAGAGGACGGTTTTGTTATCGATCAAAAATTACAAACCGAAGGTCATCCACTTTTAGTTGAGTTCCGGCAGGGTTATAAATCGCTCAGTCCTCCTTCGAAGGAATTAATCAATATAATCCTGAATTGCAAACTGGAACACGGCAACAATCCTGTACTCAGGTGGAACGCGGATAATGCGGTGATTGAGATGGACCCGGCCGGCAATATCAAACCGGATAAGGCGCGGGCTACGCAAAGGATCGATGGAGTCGTTGCCCTTATCATGGGACTTGATAGGGCTATGAAGCACCCCTTAGATAGCGGAAAGTCAATTTATGAGACAAGGGGTCCCTTACTGTTTTGATTTCCTCGTAATTTGAACGGAGAAAAAGAATGAGAATCCCGTTTACCAAGTATAATCTTAAAGGTTTTTCCATTAATCGGCTGCCTGGGCAAGAAAACGAACTTACTTCAAGCCAGAGTTTTACCGGCATTAGCGTTAACACGAATACCGCATTAACCTATACTGCATATTGGGCGTGTGTTAGGCTGTTGTCTGAAACCCTGGCCTCGCTGCCACTCATAACGTACAAACGGCTGTCACGGGGCAAGGAGAGAGCCATCGACCATCCTCTATTTAAAATTCTGCACGATGAACCGAACCCAGAAACGGATTCTTATACTTTTCTTGAAACGCTAATGCTTCATCTTGTTACTGAGGGCAACTGCTATGCCCTGATTGATTGGGAGGACGCCACCAAAATCAAGGCGCTCTGGGTAATGAGACCGGATAGGATACAGGTACACCGTGACCAGCAAACAAAATTAGTAACGTACAGCTATCCCAATGCCAATGGGACTCCGCAAACAATCCCATCTTATAGGGTTTGGCATATTCCTGGATTAGGCTATGACGGCCTGACAGGCTACTCGCCGATTAGAATGGCTATGCAGGCCATCGGACTAGGACTGGCGACGGAAAAATTTGGCTCCAGGCTGTTCGGGAACGGCTTAAACAATGGGGCTATACTGGAACATCCCGCCCATATGTCGGATGAGGCACAGAAAAGATTCAAAAAGGCTATGGAGGATCAACATTCCGGATTAGACAATGCCCACAAATTGATGATACTCGAAGAGGGGATGAAATATCAGAAAACTACCATAGCGCCAGAAGAGGCACAGTTTCTGGAAACTCGAAAGTTTCAGCGCAACGAAATTGCTACCTTTTTTCATGTACCTCCTCACATGATTGGCGATCTCGACAGGGCTACATTTTCAAACATTGAGCAGCAATCGTTGGAATTTGCCGTTTATACGATGAGGCCCTGGCTGGTCAGGTGGGAGAAGTCAATCAACCGCCAGTTGTTGCTACCTCAAGAAAAAGGCACTTATTTTACTGAATTTCTAATGGACGGGCTACTGCGAGGCGATTCCACATCCCGCGCCGCCTTTTACCGCGAAATGTATTATCTCGGCTCTCTTTCCCCTAACGAAATTAGAGAAAGAGAAAATATGAACCCAATCACGGATTCCAACGGAGATGAGTATATGACCCAGGCTAACATGATCGCATTGTCTCAGGTTGGTAAACAAATACCGGGGAAAATACCTAAATTATAATTATTTCTTAATAAATATTCTTAGAGGTCTCAGAAATGAGGCCTTTTTATTACCAAAAATCAGGAGGCGTACATGAACATAATTCGCAAATCGTTTACAGGGATCGACCTTAAGAAAGATAAGCCGGGGGCGTTCACGGCGCGGATCGCGACCTTAAACATAATCGACAAAGACGGCGATGTAACCCTGAATGGCGCATTTCCGAATGGCAAGGAAATTCTCATCTCGGCCTACCAGCACGCTAGCTGGCAAGGTGCGTTGCCTGTCGGCAAGGGGATGCTTCGCGAAGTCGGAAATGAGGCTCTCGTAGAGGGTGAGTTTAACCTGAACACAGAATCAGGCAAGGAACATTACGAGGCCATCAAGTTTTCACCACAGTTAACGGAATGGTCGTACGGATTCGCGATTAAAGCACTTGACGAGCAGAACGAGACATGGAAAGACAATCCAAAGGTTTACCGGGTGCTCAAATCTATTGATGTATTCGAGGCTTCCCCTGTACTCAGGGGAGCCGGTGAAAACACAGGAACCCTGTCCATTAAATCTGATAAAGAACTTACTTTCAATGATGAATTTGAGGCGGTTCTTGTGACCAATTCTAAATTCATTGAGCGAAGTAAAGGTCTTGTTGCCTTACGAGCTACGAAAGGAAAGGAATTATCAGCAACTAATGAGGAAAAGTTGAACACACTCCTGAAATCTCTTGGTGATTTACAGGAAACCTTAAAGACCTTGCCACTTAAACCCGATCCGTTCGACGCTAAGTTATTCCTGGAAATCTCAAAAGTAAAATCTAAATTTATGGAGGAACTCAATGCCTTATAACTCTCTGAAGGAAATCAAGGGACGCATCGCCGAACTCTCGGCCAAAGGCCATGCTGTTTATGATGAAGCTGGTGCTGATCTGGACTTTGCAAGGGTCAAAACGCTGGAAGGCGACACCACTGCGAAAGTTGCTGGTCTCAAAGCAATCAACGAAGAACTGGCTGATCTCAACAAAAAGTCAGTTGAAATGTCCGCCCTGATGACCGCGCGTAAATCAATGGACGATGCCGCCGGTTTGACCAGCGAACCGGAAGTAAAAGGAAATCCCGGAGAATCCCATGAACCTCAACAGAAATCATTTGGACGCATGATAATCGAGTCTAAAGCCTTCACCCAGAAAGGTTCCAATGCCTTCCTCCCCGACATTAACATGAAAACCCTTTTTGAAACAGCGGCCGGCTGGGCCCCCTTCGTCACCAGGCTTCCCGGTTACGTCGCTTCCCCCGTCAGGAAGCCTTCGGTGTTAAACTTTATACCCCAGTACAACACTAACCAGAACAGCATCAAGTATATGCTGGAATCCACGTTTACCGCTACTAATACGGTGGAAAAAGCTGAGGGTACTGCTTTAGGTGAAGCTGCCCTGGTGCTAACCGAAACCACTCGTCCGGTCGAAAAAATTGGCGCGTTTATACCGGTGACTGATGTGCAACTCGAAGACGACGCCAATATCGAGCAATATCTGACTGATCGCCTGACACTCCAGGTTAGAAACCGCATTGAAGCACAGTGCATCATGGGAACCGGCGTGACCCCTTTGCTGCTGGGCACCAACTCACTCAGTTCACCCAACACCCAGGCTAAAGGCGCGGATGCCACCCCTGACACGTTCTACAAGGCCATGATCAAAATTCGCAGCGTAGGTTTCGCGGAACCCTCTGCCGTTTTCATCAACCCTAACGATTGGCAGGATATCAAGCTCCTGAGAACCGCAGATGGTATTTACATCTACGGCAATCCTCAAGCTACCGGCGAGGACAATATGTGGGGTGTGCCTCTCTGCGTGACCATGGCTGTTACTGAGAACACCGCGTATGTCGGCGACTATGCCAATTATTCTGCTTTTTATTGTAGAAAAGGAATGGAGATAGCCATCAGTTCCGGCTATTCCACCTATTTCACTGAAGGTAAGCAGGCCGTGAGAATCACCACTCGCGGAGCCATGGTCCATTTCAGGGATAAGGCATTTTGTCTCTGCACTGGCATATAGTACAACGTTACAAAATTTTAATCATGGAGGTGATTAATAATGCCAATCATAACAGGGCCTGCGGAAGAAGGCTCTTTATACAGAGGAGTAGCACGGTTTCAGTACGACTACACTGTACATGGTGGGGCCGTCAGCGCAATCAACATCTCAGGCGACCCCTTGCCCGACGGAGCGATCATCTACGGCGGTGTACTGGATGTCATCTCGGCCTTGACTGGCGCTGGCGCCACGGTGGCTCTCAGTATGAACTCGGCTAATGATATTATCAGTGCCGCTGCCATCTCTGGCGCGCCGTGGTCTACAACGGGTATTAAAGCAATTGTGCCAGTCGCCACGGCAGCCACATCCAAGAAACTGACGGCTGAGAGATACATGGTTGCAACCATCACGGGGGCCGTTCTGACGGCTGGTAAATTCAATGTCGCAGTATTCTATTTCAGGTCTTCAACGGCATAGGAGGGAAAAATGGGAATAGATTCTCGCCCAGTTTATAAATTCTCGTATGACTTCTCAACTCAAGGCGGGGGAGTTGGCATTATCCCTCTCGCTGGTCTTGATATTCCGATGTACTCTATCGTATACGGAGGGGTACTGGACATAATAACAGGTTTTACTTCCGGTGGTTCTCCTTATCTATCACTGAAAATAAATAAGCACAATGATTTACTGTCGCAGTTGATTTATAGCAATGCCATTTGGGCTAATACGGGGCTGAAGGCTATCATTCCCGTGATGACGGCGGCTACTGCTGTAAAATTGACTAATGTCAATGATCGTCCGTGCCTAAGAATTGACGGGGGTGATGTGGACGGGAACACTGTTACTGCCGGAAAATTCAACCTATTCCTGATAATAATCCCGCCAAGTTCACCACCTCAAGATTTATAGGGGGGTATTATGCAACATAAATGCGCCTATTTTAACATGGTGAACGGGGTTCTTACCTGCTCACAATGTGGGAAAGAGGCCAGAAATCAACTCCAAATCGAGGATAAAAAGGTAGAAACACCCGAAAACAAAGTGAGAAAAAATAAAAAATAAAGTGAGGGAAAATTAAATGTCATTAGCATCATCTGCCTTAAAGTACGCCGATCTCGTCAACTCTGGATGTGTTTGGACCGCCAAATCAGCAACTACGGCCTGTGTAGTTGCTCCTCCCACTACTGCCTCTATTTTGGCTATCCAGAACGGTGAAGCCGACGGCGGGAAAAGCTATGTTTTCATGGCTTTGGGCGCAATCAATATCGTCAACGTCGCATCTCTGTCAGACTTCGGCTTGCTGTATTCCATACAGTTGATTAAACCG
>CAITCX010000364.1 GCA_903890885.1 uncultured Dehalococcoidia bacterium | reverse complement strand
GATTACTAAAGATTCCCCTGTACTTCAGGGTGCTACAGTCGGTCTTTCCAAGGAAAAAATAATAGAACTTGGCGACAAACTAGGTGTTGATATAATTGTGCGTGGCCGGATTATTGATTACGGCTACAAGGATATAGGTACGCAAAACCCCCTGTATCGAGGTGTTATCCCTGTTGTGATTGATTCGGTCAAGGATATGATGTATGGCGCTACGAATGCTTACGGCTATGAAGGCGATTTGCAAAATGTTGAAAATATGGCGGTCGGCGGTTCACTTGGTTATATAGCAGGTGAAAATATTCCCAATAGCGCAACCTATGGCGCACCTGGGCTTGCCATAGGAACAGCCTCCGGCTGGTTCGCCTCTCAGCATCCGAAAAAAGCCAAGCGCGCTGCTGTTGTTCAGGTGCGAATTTATGCGCAGAATGCCCTAAACGGCGAAGTGCTCTGGACCAACAGGGCCGAGATAGAATATACCCCGAAAAGCAATTTTGCCTATGATGAAACGCACCCCAAGACCATGTTTGACAATGCCGTTGCAAGTGGTATTAAACAATTAATGGATGACTTTTTTAAAGAAGCTGCAAATTACAGCGCAAAGCCACAATCTGCAGAGCCCGTGGTAACCCCTGCTGTTGATGTAAAACCAGGTGTTTAAGGAGCCCATAATGCTGAAAAGATTTTTATTTATAACAGCAACTCTTATCTTTTTTTGCTCAAGCGCCTGGGCGCAGCTCATGAATTCACCCTGGCCAAAAATTCATAAAGACATAAAAAATTCAGGATATTCGAGCAATGTCGGAACAGCCATCGGCAAGCTTAAATGGTCTTTTCTGACTGAAAAGCCAATTACCTCTTCCCCGGTTCTTGATAACCATAATAGAGTATATTTCGGTTCTGCTGATAAAAATTTCTATTGTTTAGACAGAACAACCGGCGGCATTATTTGGAAATTCGAAACTGGTGATGCTATTGAGCATTCATCTGCTGCAATAGATGTTAATGGAATTTTGTATATTGGTTCAGTTGATAAAAAACTTTATGCCTTTGACACAATCAATATCGATACAAGTAATCCGAAACCCCTTTGGGCTTTTACTACTGGTGCAGGAATTTACGGATCACCTACTATCGCCGATGATGGGACAGTTTATTTTGGCAGTGCGGATGGTTACCTCTATCAAATTAATCCGTCAGCCCAGGCACCATGGCCTGCTGTAAATTCTGTTGTGCCCCAAAAATATTTATGGAGAACATACATTGGTATTATCTGGTCTACCCCAACTATTGATACAGTAATTGATGCTAGGGCATATACTCTTGACCCTTCCTCACCACCGCAAGCAATACCTGGTTTAATTATTGGATCTACAAAATTTGCTCAAGAGTATGGTACTGACACAGATACTGGCGGACTCTGCGGGTTTAAATTCTCAACATCGCTCAAGGCGTATAATCTTTATGTTTATAACTTAAATACCAAGGCTGAAATTTGGTATGGTCCGAAAAATGGTCCAACTATTACAGGTATCTATGGTTCTGTTGTGTTGCAACCCGACCATACTGTACTAATCCCCACTGAAAATGACGGACTTCTTGGCGGATCACTATGCTGGTTACCGGTTACTAATCCTTCGGGATGCATAATAGTTCCTGCAGATGGCGACACATGGTGTTTAAATTCAATTACAAGCGGGTATATAAAAGGGACACCGGCCATGATACCGGAAGGTTCATTTTTTCTGGGACATGATAAAATACTTACCCGCTTTCATCCTAGTGGCTCTGAATACTTATCTTTCACAACAGCTGGGAACATAGAATCTTCTCCGGCAGTAGACGGTAATTTAAATACCTATATTGGCTGTGATGGCGGTATTTTTTACTGCTTTAACTCGAATTCACCGGAACAGCCTCTGCGATGGCGCTACCCGGAAACCGGCAATTTAGAAAAATTAAACGGAGATGCAGCCGAAATAATTTCATCTGCTGCAATCGATAATGATGCCAAGCATTCAGTTTATTTTGGCGCCAGTGATGGGAAAATGTATGCCTTTTATGACGGGGCAGCGATCACAGGCAAAGTTACTACTTCAGATGGATTAGGTCTGGCTGCAGTTGAGCTGACCTTAAAAGATACGAATTCAACAATAATCGCTACCGTTACAACCATCTCTGACGGTACATTTAAAATTCCTGCTATC